>DAORCZ010000044.1:0-19062 GCA_035345735.1 Pseudomonadota bacterium
CGCGTTGCGGCGATCGTTCACCACGGGGGCGCCGGAACCACCATGACCGCGGCCCGCGCCGGCATCCCGCAGGTGCTGGTCCCGCACATGTTCGATCAGCCCTACTGGGCGCAGCGCATGCACGCCTTGGGAGTGGCGCCCCCGGCGGTTCCTAAGCGCTTCTCGCCCGAAGTCCTGGCGGCGGCGATCGTGCAGGCCTGCACGGACCCTGCGCTGACTGGTGCGGCGACAACCCTGGCCGAGAAGATTCGCGCCTGCGACGGAGTCGGCGCCGCCGTCCGTTTCCTAGAGCAGCGACACGGGGCAGGGCTGAAACATCGCGGCGGGTAGCGTACGCAGATGGGCTGTTGCTTTGTGCTGACAGGTGCCGCCCAGGCTGCGTGAGGCAGGGGAACGAACCCCGGAAACTAGAAGTCGAGTCTGGATTCCCGGACCTCTTGGGGAACTTCCCAATCGAGATCGATGGCGACTCCCGGCTCGCTGGTCAGCAAGCGAACGGAATGCACATAGAAACTTTCTTGATGCGCACGATGCCTTCGCGGTTTGTGAGCGTTCGAGGAGAAATTCCAACTCTCCCAGACCTCGGCCGGGTGGCTTGCCTGCACGCTTGCTCCCGGCGGGAGCATTTCGAACCGATCGTCATCAGGCGGGCGCGAGCCTCCGTATTTCGAGCCAGACTCATAGCGCCATTGAACGCGCAGATCGCCAAGTGGGGCTGAAAGGGGATTCCTAAAATCGACGGTGAGCTGATCGGGGATACCCGACTGCTGTGTAGGTACCCGCTGCGCTTTCGGAGGGGAGATGGCCTGGATCTCCTCCGCCGTAAATTCTCCCATGTGCGCCAGCGCCCCTTCGCGTTTGGTGAACAGGCGGAATGAGTCGCGGTTCATCACCCAGTCCGAGCGCATCTCCCGCTCTTCGCAGGTTCCGTTCCCCTCGCCGCGGGGTTGGGTTCCGGTGACGCGCCCGCGGGCCATCACGACCTGTCCTTCCAGGCTCTTGGCGAGGGCCGCAACGCCGTCATTGGCCGGCACTAGACGGACGAAGCCGATCTCCAGATAGGACGGCTCACCCCAGCGTGCGCCACCCCCTGTACAGGTGGCCGTGTACTGCCTGGTCAGTGAACCGATCAAGGTCGTGACGTTGCTGTGCCAGCAGGCTCCGGCGCCTTCTTCGCTTTTGGCCTGGTGCGGTTTGTCATCCAGATCTGGCTGGGCGCAGGAAGCCGCATTCCCCCCGAGAAGCACAGCACAGGCACTGGCAACGATCCGGACCCCAGGCGATCGAACACTGCGCATCCGAACTAGATAGTACATGGAACCGCTGCCGCCGACCTAGGGACTCGGGACCCCACGCTGTCTGGGCTGAGCGTGAACAGTGCTTCGCTCAGTGCGGCGTTCGCGTCGGCACGACGGTGTACGTGGCGTGGTTGGGATTCTTGGCGGGCTCGGTGCAAGTGAAGGCGACGACAGCGAGCAGCCAGGCGACGCTTCAGATCAACGGACAGACCGCAAGCTCTGGGGTCGCCTCTGCGTTCGCTCGTTCTGCTACCAAAAAGGAGTTTTCGGCTCCCTCCTGTGTCTACGTAGCCACGGCCGCGAACACGCCGTTCAGTACCGGATCACCAGCGAGCTTGTCAGGACGTCATCGGGAAACTCGGGCACGCGTCCGATCTCGCGCACGTGCGTGTACTCCGCTTTCAAGATGACGGACGTACCTGCCTCAAGCCGCAGTCCGAACGTAAAGCGCACCGCATCCGAGTTGTACACGAAGCTGGCGCCATGTTCGTGTAGCGCTTCACGCCAGTCGGTACGCACGTAGGGCATCAGCCAGTTCGTCACGCGATACGCGACCAGACCGTACGCGCCTTTGTAGTCGAGACACGGCGCCTCATTGCAGCGCACCACCGTCGAAGTTGTCTGCCCGTTGGCGCGCCCTTGCACGAACTCGGCCTGGATCTCCAGACCGCGCACATCTAGATGCAGATCGAACCCGTAGTGCCACTGCAGCACATCGCTGTTCGCCTGCTGATCCTGCACGCCGACCGCGCCGGAAAAGCCAATCTCTAGCCCCGCGCCGACGGGTAATTTGTAGGCGAGGCGGCCGGCACCCGTCTGAAAGTAGTTGCTGTCGGTTTCATCGGAAAACGGAAACTGTTCGATGAAGTGGCTGCCGTTGGTCACGGCCAGATTCAGCGTCAGCCGGTTGTCCAGGAAACGAAATCGGGCCTTCAATCCGAGGGGGCGACCACATGTATAGCGACAGATCAAAGAAGGGGTCACCGTGATGCGGTCAGGTGCTTCCTGAATGCGGTACTCATACCCCAGCACCGAATCGAACTTGCCCGCGGTCAGCGTCAACCCAAAGCGCGACACGGGCACCGTGTATTCGGCATACGCCAGCTTCACATCGATGAAGTCCCCCAAAAACAGCCCATCGGGATTCGACACGTTGCGGCCGCGCGGCAGAAAGTCGATCAGCGCATTGACCTGCAGGTTCTCCGTCAACCCGTTGAAGATGGCCAGGTTGATGTTGTTGACCATGAAACTCGGTTTCCCGTCGCTGTGAACCGGGTTTAAGGTGATCGCGCGTGATGCCCCGGTGTTGGCTGGATCCCCGCGTGAGTTCATGGTGGTCGCCAACGGATCGCCCAAGAAGACCCAGGACTCGGGAATCCGCCCCCGATATTCGGGGAAGTTCGCGTAGCCGGCGTCATAGCGCAGCCCGGTCCCATCACCAGCCACGTAGAAAAAGCCGACGTCCAGGTATCCCGAGAAGCGACTGGCCAGCGGCGCCAGCGCGTTCACCTGTTCGCGTGTATCACTCTGCTCTTCACGCAGGGCCTGCAGTTCATCACGCAACCTGGTGATCTCGCGCGTCAGGTGATCATTCTGCGCGGCCAGATCGCGCTGCGTGGCCCACTGCGCTGCGCTGGCCGGTAGCGATGGCAGCGACGCGGTAGGCACCGTGGTTGGGGCAGCACCGGCGACCGACGCCGTCGGTAGCGAAGGCGGGGCGGCGGATGGCAGCGGGCGGGGCACCGCTGGCGTGTCTGGCTGCTGATCCACGGTCTGCGCCGCCACGCTGCGCACGCCCAGTAGAGCGACCAGCAGCGCAGAAAATCGGGGCGGACGGCTGCAGAATCCGGAGCGCCCATCCTTCCCCCGAGCGGGGTGTCGGCGCATGGGCGCATGGGTGCAGTCCGCCATGATTTACAGCGTCTCCCTGGGGCGGTCTGTGCGGCGCTGCGTCCCGCTCAGGGGCCGCGTCTGCCGTCCCCCTGCACCCGCTTGCACGTGGTCCGCTCGAATGAAGTCCAGCAATGCCGACCTCGCGCTCAGGGCCGCAGCAGGGATGTATCCTGCCGCAGCGGTTCGGGAACCGGATCGCCCGTCAGTGTCTTGAGAAACTCCACCAGGTCGGCCCGCTCTTCCGTCGACAGATAGAGTGGCAACATCCAGGGATCTTGGGTCCCGCTGTAGCCTTCGTTGTCGCCGCCTCGGTTGTAAAAGTCGACGACCGCTTCCAGCGTCGCGTACTGGCCGGTGTGCATGTAGGGCCCCGTCTCTGCGATGTGGCGCAGCAGCTTGGTGCGAAACTGGCCTTTCTGCGCTTCGTCCTGCACCAGGCCATCCAGCTTTCCGGTGTGCGGGTCATCGCTGAACGGACCAACACTGTTGAACACGTTGGCCAACAGCCGCGGAACGGCGCTGTAGCGTCCTTCATCGGTCGTCGGGATGTTGTCGCCCGTCTGCGGCACGCCCAAGTTGTGGAACTTTTGATCGCTGAACAGCGGTCCGTCATGGCAGCCGACGCAGCTTGCCTTGCCGATGAACAGCTTCAGCCCGCGCTTTGCCGCCAGCGAAATCGCCGTCAGATCCCCGGCCACATAGCGGTCAAACGGTGCATTTCCGCTGACCAGAAGTCTCTCGTACGCTTCGATGGCCTTGCCAAAGTTCGCGAAGATGCGGTTCACCGTGGCCTGATCGGCGGTCACCATTTTTTCCCAGGCGCCGTCGGGCGAAGTCGGGCTTGTCTTTGGTCGGCCAGAGGCGGGAAAGCGCGCCTTGTCAGGGGCTGATGAACTCAGCGCTGCATCCAGCGGTCCAAACACCGCTTCATAGTCCGCTTTGTAGTGATCGTAGATGGCGTGTGCGATCAGAAGCCGCGAGCTGGCCATAAAGCCCTCGGCGGGCCCCAGCGGTCCCAGCCAAACCGAATCGGCCGCGCCTCCTCCCTGTTGCCACGCCAGGTAGGCGGCGTTTACGGCCGTGGGTGTGTTGCGACTCGGTCGGCTGATCGCAAGCGAGGTACTGGCAGGTTTCGAGCGCGTGTCTTGAAACCAGGACTCGGGCATGTGGCAGCTTGCGCAGGCCACCTTGCCCGTCTGCCCCACGGCTCCCAGCCCCCCATTTTGACCATCATCGCCGATGCGAATCGCCCCGGAAAAGCGCTTGTCGAAAAAGAACATCTGCCCCAGCGAGGCCGCGCGCGGATCATCGGCATACAGATTCGTCGTCGAGGGCGGCAGGGCGGGAAGCGGAGACAGCCCGCGCAATCGGACCATCTCGGCGCCCGTAAAGCCATCGCGGCCGTCGATATCGACCGCACACCCAGCAAGGCACAGTGCCGCTACCAGCGCCCGCCCGGCTCCCGACCTCTGCATCGCTCCCCCGTGGACTTGCACAGACGCGCTTGCGAGCTCCGCAGGAGTGCCCGCGCGACCTACCGTCTATTGTATCGATGCGTGGTGGGCGTGTCTGCGTTCGCGCAGCGTGCGTTTTCACTCTGGAGAAGTGCGGTGTGACAGCCGCTGGGGAATGCGCAGCACGCACCACCTGGCCAACACCCGGTGATTGCGTGTGAAGGATCGGGGGCTTGTCGGTCGCATCAGCTGATGCGCAGGCGGGCGATCTCGTCGGCGTGCAAGTGACGGCGAGCGGCTTCGTAGTCGATGGCATAGCCGCCTTTGTGATCGGACTGGATGAAGGGAAAGAACTCGCGCAAGCGCTGGCAGTAGCTGTAGAAGGTGTTCGCCTTCAGCTCACCGCTCGCATTGCGGCCCAACACCTTGCGCTGCGGATCGACGACGTAGTCATACCCCAGCGCTTCGCGGACCAGGGGGCGCGTGCTCGCCTTGCCATGGCGGAGGAGATAGAAGAGCAGGCGCAGGATCGGCGCCTTCCCCGGGGCCGTAAGCTGCTTGGACGCATACTCGCTCTGCGACAGGCGCAGTGTCAGGCGCGCATCATCCGGGTGGGTGATGACCAGGTGGTGCTGCTGCGGCTCGCTGCTTACTCGGCGGGTCGTCGGCACCAGCTTCAGCGTCGCGAACAGCTCCCGCTGCTGCCCCTTGATGGCCACGATGGCGGCGAAGGCCGCTCGGATGATCTGCGGTGACAGAGTCCGGGTATCTAGCTCGCTCGTCTGCTGTGCCGTGCAGGTCTCAAGCAGATGGGCCAGCGGCGCCAGGGTCAGTCGCCCGCGCAGCGCCGTGATGCGATCTCGTAGCTGGCCGCCGCCGCCGAGCCCTGGCAGCTCAGCGACGATCGTCGAATAGAACAGGGCCAGCTCGCGGATCGCTTCGCGCAGCGCCAGAAAGCGCGAAGCTGGCGAGTGCCGCTGCGTGGCGCCGGCAAAATAGGTGACGAAGTTCTCGGCCGCTTCGCGCTCGGCATCGAGCAGAGAGGTCAGGACATGCGTGACCGCGGCATGGATCGCCTTTGCCGCATCGCTGCGCACATTCTGTTGCAGCCAGCGGGCCGGCACCGGCGCGATCTGGAAGTCGTTGTAATCGAAGGTCGCCAGCGGTCGCGACGACTGCGCAAAGGCATGCGCCATCTGTTCGGTGAAGACGACCGTACCGACGACGGCGGTCGGTGTGCCAGCCTGCGGTCGCGCCATGCCGGCCGCGCGTAGCTCTAGCTCGTGACGCTCGCCCCATTCGGCCACGCAGGTCATAAACGCCGTGAGCGCACCGGTTTCGACATCGGGGTGCGCGATCAGCACCGTGCCTGGAAGGTCGGGGACCTCGTCGGTCTGGCTGCCGAATAGGGCCCGCTGCGTGGTCTCCTTGGCCTGCGCGTAGACGTCGTAGTGAATTTGGAATGCCAGCTGATCGCGATACTTTTTCGCCAGCGCTTCCATGCGCTCGATGACGCGTTGGCCGCTCAGCACGAACACACAGTCGCGCAGCACCATCTCGGCAGCCGGAGAGCCGCACAGCGTTTCGAGCACGTCGAGCAGCCGCCCGTAGGTGCCGGTCTCCTGCGTGTTGGCGTCGAGCTTCTCCAGATCCCAGTGATGCGTTACCGCGTAGTAGCGCACAAGCTGCGTCGCCATGCTGTCAAACGACGCACACAGCAGGCGCTGCACGTCGCGCTGCGGGTCGCGCGCCAGCGTGCAGGCCACAACCTTGGAGCGCGCGGCGGTAAACGTGAAGCTCGACCCGATGACCTTGTGGTGGCTGCGCTTTTTGGAGTCGCTAAAGAAGCGCGCTCCCGAGTGCAGCGGCGTCTCGACGATGACGTTGCGGGGGGCCGCGAACAGCGTCTCAAGGTGCTTCACCGAATACTGCGCGTATTCCAGCGGCTCGATCTTGACCTCGTAGCCTTGGCGCGGCAGGTCGTGGCGCAGCGCCGCAAATAGCGTCTGATACTCGTCCTCCAGAACGCGCAGGAAGTGAAACTCGATGGCGCCGTGGTTCGCGGGTTTGTCGCGCCTTGCGGGCATGGCAGAGGATCGCAAGTTCCTATCCACCTTGCAAGACCGGATCCGTTCGCAAGATCAAGATTGCTCGTACAAGACGCTCGCGACGAAGAAGTGCGGTTCCTAGACTCCAATTCGTAAACAGATTGGCGCCGGAAACGCCACCGGACCTTGCAAAGGAGGATGCCCATGGACCGCGAACAACTGGAGCTATGGCAGCGCATCTTGAATTTCTCGTTTGATGATCACGAATCGGCCATGCCCTTCTCGCGGCGCCTGGCCAAGGAAAACGGCTGGAACCTGGGCTTCGCGCTGCGAGTAGTCGAGGAGTATCGCCGCTTCGCATTTCTGGCCGTGGTCGCCGAGCATCCGGTGTCGCCGTCGGACCAGGTCGATCAGGCGTGGCACTTGCACTTGCAGTACAGCGAATCCTACTGGCGGAGCTTCTGCGAAATGACGCTGCGGCGGCCGCTGCATCACCAGCCCTCGCGCGGCGGCCACGACGAAAAGGAAAAGTTCGAGAACTGGTACGAGCGCACGCTCCAGTCCTATGAGGCTTTTTTCCTCGAAAAACCGCCCGTGGACATCTGGCCCAGCACCGCCACTCGCGCCAAGGAAGATGCTCACTATCGCCGCATCAGCACCCAGCACCACTGGCTGATCCGCGCGCCTTCGGCTTTGGAGGTCCTGGTCTCCATCGGCATCTGCGGCACGCTGGCGCTGTTTCTAACTGAGCATCCGTCGCCGCTCGACATGCCCGGCCCGGATTTCTTGGCGTTCTATCTGCCGCTGCTCGGGATGACTTGGTTGGTGGCCTGGCTACTGCGCCGACGCCTGACCGATGTGGCGCACGGCGATGCGCTGGGACATGAACTCCTAAATCCCTATGAAGTTGCGTATCTGGCGGCCGGCGAGGTGACGACGGTGAACGCTGCGCTATCGAGCCTGATCAAGCGCAAGTCCCTCGCCGTAGTCAACGAGGGCACGGCGCTTCAGGCCAGCGTTGCGCCGCCCGCGGATGCACATCCGCTAGAGGCTGTGCTGCATCAGGCCGCAGCCCAGCGTGAATCCATCCCCATCGCCGATCTGCGACCAGCGGCATCGCGTGCGCTAGGCGCGATCGCCGACCGGCTGGAAGGTCTGGGTCTGCAACTGTCCAAAGAACAGGGCGCGCGCGCACGGCGCATTCCGCTCATCGTTTGCTCGGCGGTGATCTTGCTGGGCTGCATGAAGCTGGCCATCGGCGTCTATCGTGATCGCCCCGTGGGCTTGCTGATCTTCGTGATGGTTGCCGCATCCATCTTCTTTCTGGTCAGCTTTGCGCAGCTTCCCACGGTGTCGCGCGCCGGCACCGCTGCTCTGGCCAAGCTGCGCCGCACGTATCGTCACCTGACGAGCCTAAGCTCCCCAGAGTTCGAAACGGCAGCTCCTACCGTGGTCGCACTTGCCGTCGGGTTGTTCGGCCTCGGTGTGATGGAGCAGACCGCGCTCGCCGACCTCAAGAAGCAGCTGACCCCCTTGGACACGGCCTCATCAGACGGCGGTGGCGGGGGCTGTAGCGGCGGTTGCGGGGGCGGCTGCGGGGGCGGTTGCGGCGGCTGCGGCGGCTGTGGTGGCTAAGGGCGACCGCCGGCCGCGTGTTGCAAGCGTGGCTGTGATCCCACGACTTGGGGAACCTGGGGCCTACACCTTCATGCCGGGGGGAGCGCGACACAGCCTGGCACAGCTGTGCCGGCCGGTGTGCCACGCAGCCCTTACAGGCGGGCGTTCTGACCCGCAGCTTCTGCGGGCGTGGGGGGGCTCTCGCTCGGCGTTTGGCGAAACGCCGCCTTCGAAATCGTCTTGCGAGGTGCTGCCGGGATCGGCACGCGCCATGCAGTCGAGCGAAGTAGGATCGCACGTTTCGTGCGCGTCGCTCTGCGCAGAAGCGAGCTGTAGGAGTCTTTGATGAACCCAGCGAACATCCTGATTACCGGGGCAAATGGGAATACCGGGCGGGTCGTTGCGGAGGAACTGCTGGCGCACCACGTACCCTTTGTCGCCATGACGCACAGCCCGAAAAATATGGCCCAGCTTGCGGCTCGCGGCGTGGCCGTGGTGCGCGGCGATTTTGACGAGCCGGCGACGCTTCGGGATGCACTGCGCGGCATCCAGCGGGCCTACCTGGTCTGCACGCCCGATGAACATCTGGTGCGGCGCGAGACCGCCTTTATCCGGGCCGCGCAGCAGAGCGGCGTGGAGCACATCGTCATGTGCTCGGCGTATCTATCGGGGGAAGAGGCCGAGAGTCAGAATCTGCGCTCACATGGCGTGATCGAGCGGGCGCTCAAGGAATCAGGGATGGCCTACACCATCCTGCGTCCGGTCGGCTTCATGCAGACGTTTACGCTGTTTGTCTGGGACATGGTGCAGGGGGCGAGCGCGATCTCGCTGCCGGCCGGAGACGGGGGGATGGCGCTCGTCGATGTTCGCGATGTCGCGCGCGTTGGCGTCAAGGCGCTGACCGAGCCGGGTCATGCCGGGCAAGTCTATGACCTCACCGGTCCAGAGAGCCTGAGCATGGCGCGACAGGCGGAGATCCTAAGTCGTGTGCTCGGGCGGACCATCACCTACCTGCCGGCCGCGGAAGAGGAACTGACTCGCATCATGTCGGTGCTGGGGGTGCCACCGACGCCGTCTGAGCACGTGATCAAGGTCTTTCGCATGCAGCGCGAGCATCGACTGGAGATCGTCACGCCGACGCTGCGTCAGCTGGGCATCGAGCCGACGGGGTACGAGCAGTTTCTGCAGGACTATCTCGCCGGTCGCACGGTCGGCGGAAATTCCTTTCAGCCACCGGACACGCTGCGGGTTCGGCTCTATGGGCTGCTGGGTCAGTACCTGCTGCGGTTGCGCGTGTGGCAGGCAGGGCGCAGGGCCGGGCGGGCTGCGAAATAAGTCGCCCTTCGCGCGCCACGTCTCAGTGCAGAAGCAGGAAGACCTGTAGCTCGCCGACGAGGAAGCCGAGCAGGGCGCCGACGAAGATGAGGATCCATTCCTCTTGGCGAAAGACCGGACGCAGGACGCCCTCGAATTCTTCTTCGCTGAGCTCCTGCATCTTGGTCACCAAGGTGTTGCGGATATCCATCGCATCCTCGGCGTACTTTTCGACGTGGGCCAGCGTGTCGGGTAAGCGGAACAGCAGGCGGTCGGCAATCGCCGCCTTCATCTCGCGATAGGGCGCGCTGCCGACGGCCAGAACGACCATCGGCTTGGCTGATCCGGTCTGCTCATCGATGAACTTTTCGACCTGGCGTTGAATCAGCTCATACAGCTTGTCCGAGCCGGGGCCGCGCAGCAGCGCATCGAGCAGATTCTTGCCGGTCAGAAGCTCACGCGCGATCAGCTCGCCATAGGCGGCCGCGACCTGCTTGCGATGCTTGAGGAACAGACCCTGCCAGGTCACAAGTCCCAGATAGCGCCGCGGCTGCCGTGGGGAAAACACCATCTTGAGCGCCAGCCAGTCGGTAAACCAGCCAGTAAAGGCACCGAAGAGCGGCATCACCCAGATGTTGTGGGTCAGCGCCCAGGTGACGACCTGCACCAGGCCAATGGCGAAGCCAAACGGAATGCCGCAGCGCCGGATAAAGCGGAACTCGGCCTGTCCGGCTTCCAGAAAGATGCGGTTCAAAAGCGCCTTATCGCGGGTCAGGGCTGCCACCGCCATGGCCTTGAGATCGAAGATGCGATCGAGCTTGCTCTCCATCTCTTGCATGATCCCCGCGATGATGCCGCCGGCCTGTCCCTTGACGTGCTGAAACAGCAGGCGCTTGGCGGGCTCGGGCATCGCTTCCCACAGGCGGGGCGCGCGCTCACGGCCGACCTCAGCGGTGATGCTTTCGACCAGTTCCATCAGCGGCTGTTCAAGGACGGCGGCGACCTGCGCTGGATCTAAGCGGGCAAACACGTCGCGCGGACTCAGGAGCTTCTGCGTCAGCGTATCGACCGCGATGGCAGTCATCGTCGCGGCCTTGCGCGGCACGATGCCCTGCCAGCCGAACCAGGGCGGAATGCCAATGAAGCGGATCGGCTGGAACATCATGCGGATAGCCAGCACCTTGGTGACGTAGCCGACGAGTGCGGCCACAAACGGCATCGACAGATACACCAAGGCGTGCTGCCGAAAATCGGCGACGACGGCGTGCCACGTCAGCATGGCGAGTCCCCTTGTTCTCTTGCTGGGCGCATCAAAAGAACGCGCAGTGTAGGGGAAAAACTGCACCGCCGATCTCAATCGTTGGTGCAGCCCGCGGCCGACCTGGGAGGATGCTTAGGGGCGCGGTGCTGGCCGTCTGCTTGTGCGCCGACAAGCCAGGCGCAGCCTCGGAACTTGATCTGTCCCCCTTGGTCTTTGACCGCCGTCGCCGTCCCAAGGGACGATGGACCGTCGCAGTCTGCCTTGCCGGCGTGTGCGTCCGCTCTGCCCGTCCTTATTCCATGGAGTACGTGTCGCGATGACCCAGCCCGAGGATGCGAGTGCTTCCCCCGTTGTTTCCAAGAGTGCCTCGCTGCGAATTGCCTGGGCTCTGACGCGGCCGTTCTTCACTTCGCGCGGGGCCAGCCTGGCCTGGGTGCTGGTGGTGGCGGTGGTCGTCCTGAACTTCGTTGAGGTGGCCTTTTCGGTCTTTCTCACCGACTGGAATCAGCGCCTATTCAACGCCGCCCAGGATCTGAATCGCGCGCGCTTTCTACATGAACTCATGGTGTTTCCCTTCGTTGTCGCCGGCCTCATTGCCGCGTACACCGTCGAGGACTACTGCGGTCGCATCCTGCGGCTGCGCTGGCGCGCGTGGCTGACCGCCAAGTGTGTGAGCCTGTGGATGAAGGATCAGTCCTACTATCGCCTGCGCTTCAATGAGGCCGGGACCGACAACCCCGACCAGCGCATCTCGGAAGACGTCGCGACCTTTGTCGATCGCACCTTCGTGCTGCTCACCAACCTCTTGTCGTCGGTCATCGGCCTGACCTCGTTCATCGCCATTCTGTGGCGCATCTCGGGCAAGACACCGCTGTGGCTGCCCTATCTGGGGACGGTGCAGGTGCCGGGCGTGATGGTCTTTGCCGTCCTTGCCTATGCCCTGATCGGCAGCCTGGGGATCCACTTCTTGGGAAGGCCGCTCGTCGATCTGGAGTACACGCAGGAGCGTCGCGAAGCCGACTTCCGCTTTTCCATGATCCGGCTGCGCGAGAACGCCGAAAACGTCGCGCTTTACGCCGGCGAAAAGGTCGAGCGCTCGATCTTGGATCTGCGCTTCGCCGACATCCTCGACAACTGGCGCCGACTCATCTA
Source organism: Pseudomonadota bacterium (assembly GCA_035345735.1). GTDB lineage: Bacteria > Myxococcota_A > Polyangia > Palsa-1104 > JAEUJZ01 > JAEUJZ01. The sequence goes on from DAORCZ010000044.1 coordinate 12,038, forward strand.
TCGCCGCGTGGCACTGGGCGGCACGACGAGCCTGTACAACAACGCCGCGACCATCGTGCCGTGGTTCCTGCTCGCCGGTCGCTTCTTCTCGGGCGCCCTCAAGCTCGGCGACATCATCCAGGCGTCGAGCGCGTTCGATCAGGTGCGCTCGTACCTATCGGTCCTGATCAACAACTACGGCACCTTTGCCTCGTGGCAGGCGACGGTGAATCGCATCTCGGGGTTTGCGACGGCGCTCAACCAGATTCGGACTCCCACGGTGTCGCAGAGTCAGAGCCTGTCGCTCACCGACTTCCGCGCGGCGCTTTTGGGGTCAAGTCCTGGACTGCCGGCGGCGCATCAGCACATCGAGCTGGAAGACAGTGGTGGTTCGACGCTGCGCGTGCAGCACCTGGCGACGCGCGCGCCCGACGGGCGGCTCCTGGGGCAGGCGACCTCTTTTGAGATCGCGCCGGGCGAGCGGGTGCTTTTGCGCGGTCCTTCGGGCAGTGGCAAGACCACGCTCTTGCGCGCTATCGCCACCCTGTGGCCGTATGGCAGTGGGCGCATCAGCAGTCCGCCGCTGCGGCGTCTGCTCTTGGCGCAGCGACCGTATCTGCCGCTGGGCACGCTGCGCGATGCGCTGTGCTATCCGCAGGTGGCGAGCGCAGTCCCTGACGCCAAGGTGCGCGAGGCGATGACCGCTGTCGGCTTGGCGCCGCTCATTCCCAAGCTCGATGCCGCCGCCGAGTGGTCGCACGCGCTGTCGCTTGGCGAGCAGCAGCGCATCGGTTTTGCTCGGGCCCTTTTGCTCAAGCCTGAGCTCTTGGTGCTCGACGAATCGACCTCGGCCCTGGACGAAGCCGCCGAAGCGCAGCTTTACGGCTTGGTGATCGAGCGCCTGCCCCGCGCCATTGTGTTAAGCGTCGGCCACCGCCAGACCCTCGAACGCTACCACCACCGCAGCGTCAGCATGGGCGAAGGCGTGAGCAGCGCGACCGGAAGTTCGCCAGCCTTGCCGCCGGCCTGAGCAGGGCAGGGGGGCGTGCGGGGAGGCTACGAATTATCGCGATGACTGAGGATGTAATCGACGGTGTCTTGGTCGGCGTCGTCGATCATCAGGACGCCCTTAATGCGCAGTCCGCTATGCTGCAATAGCGAGTTTACGCGTTCGCCGGTTTCCCAGGGCTGAAAGCGGAGGTTCGAGAAGCTCATGTGGTTGATGCGGAGTAGCTTAGTAGCTTTGATATGTGGATATGGGACAGCGCTGGCCGCTGCCCGTACTTTGGCGAACTTCTTTTTGCAGTCGTCTGTGAACGACTGAAAGCCGGTGCTGCTTGATAGGCCCTTGTAGCGATCCTGCAGATAGATCTTCAGGTAGTTGCCGGCGCTGATGACGGTTCCGTCGGTGTTGTCGCCATCGGTGAGCCAGGAGCGCACGTTGCAGAAGTCGGCGACATCGCTCTTGAGGCGGCCGAGGCACATCACTTTGCCGCGCAGTTCGCCGACCCTGGGCCAGCGCTGCCAGTTGGCGTTGACCTTGTGCCATAAGTCGCCAAAGGTGTCGTTGACCAAGTCGCGAACTTCTTTGGCGCAATCTGCCTGTGGCCATTTTCCCTGTTGCTGAAAGATTAGAATGACAAATTCCTCGTCATTTTTCTCTAACCATGTGTTGATTTCTGCCAAGACGTCTTTCAATGTCAGATTCAAATAAATCGGCCCGTGGAACATGCCGATAAACGAGCTGAGCAGATACCCGCGGGCCCAGCCGACCCGCAGGTCCAGGACGCGTATCCCCAGGTCGAGCTGCTCGGTGATGCTCTTGCGCTGCGCCCAGGTTCCCGGGGTGCCCTCGAAGTCTTCCCAGTGCGTCCAGGCCGAGGAGTCGTGCGTCCCTGGAATCGCCAGAGCATTGATCTGCATGCCGTCATCGATATGCGAGAGCCAGTCGCTACTCATCCGAGTCCCCCTAAGCCCAAGCCCGCGCCCGAGCGCACAAGCTCCCCGGAGTGTATCGATGTCCAGTTTTGCCGGTCAAGCTCGTCGGGCCGCCGTCGGTGGGACGGGGACTTTGGGCTGCTCGGGGATGTCGTGGATCGGCCCTGCGGCGTGCCGGGTTGAGCGAGCCCGCCTCTGCGCACATCGCGACTTGGCGATAGGGGCGGGGGCTTATTGGGGAGTGGGCCTCGAAACGTTGAGTTCGCTTGAGGCGGGGTCATCGTCAGACGGCGAAGGGAAGGGGACCGACGCTGCGCTTCCGTATCATGGCGGCTCTTTTGGCAAGGAGCGGGCTTCCGATGAGCACCAAGGAGCGGGGTATCGATCGTCGAGATTTTTTTCGCCGCGGAGGCACGCTGGCCGCGGGGGCGGCGGGCCTGTCGCTGCAGCCAGCTGAGGCGAGGGCGCCCAAGGCGGGGGGCGGCGCAGCGGAGCACCACGCCGGGGCAACGGTGCTGCCCTACGGTCGTAAAGGGGTGGCGCAGGCCAAGGCGCTGCGCGAGGGCGTGCCGGTTCCGTTTACTTTTCCCGATGCGGCATCGCCCTGCGTGGTGATCAAAAACGGTCGCCCGGTGCCCGGTGGGGTCGGGCCCGAGCGGGACATCGCGGCGTTCAGCACGCTGTGCACGCACATGGGCTGTCCGACCGCCTATGACGCCGGGCAGCGGGTGTTTCGCTGCCCCTGTCACTTCAGCCTGTTCGATGCCGAGCTAGGCGGGCAGATGGTCTGCGGTCAGGCCACGGTCGACCTGCCCGAGATCGTCCTTGAGTACGACGACGGGAGCGACACCTTGTTCGCCATCGGCGTGCGCGGCCTGATCTTCGGTCGCAGCGCGAACGTGCTTTAGGAGGCCAGGTCATGACTCGCTACACCGATCGCATCCCGCTGCCTCCCAAGTCGGCGGGCAAGACGCAGCTGACCTGTCACTTCTGCATCGTGGGCTGCGGCTATCACGTCTACAAGTGGCCGGAAGGCAGTGAAGGCGGCCGTGCTCCGACGGAAAACGCGCTGGGCATCGACTATCGCCGGCAGCAGCCGGCGCTGTCGCAGGTGTTGACCACCGCCATGCACAACGTCATCGATGACGGCGATGGGCGACGCTACAACCTGCTGGTTCTGCCGGACCGCGGCTGTGTCGTGAACGCCGGCATTGCCTCGACACGCGGTGGGCGCTTGGCCAGCGTCATGTACAGCGCGGACGGGCCAACGGGAGCGCGCTTGACCACGCCGCGCGTGCACAGCGGCAACGGCTGGGTCGATACCGGCTGGGACGAGGCGCTGGCACTTTACGCCGGGCTGACCAAGCGCATCCTCGATACCGAAGGTCCCGATGGCTTGGTGTTCAACTGCTTTGATCACGGCGGGGCGGGCGGCGGTTTTGAGAACACCTGGGCCACCGGCAAGCTGATGTTCAGCGCGCTGCGGACCCAGATGGTGCGGATTCACAACCGGCCGGCCTACAATTCGGAATGTCATGCCACGCGCGACATGGGAATCGGCGAGCTTAATAACTCGTACGAAGATGCCGAGCTGGCCGACACCATCTTCTGCATTGGCGCCAACCCCTACGAAACCCAGACCAACTACTTCCTCGCCCACTGGATTCCTAATTTGGCCGGACTTACGCGGAGCAAGCGGCAGGCCCGCTTCCCCGGGGAGACGGTCGAGCCGGCGCGCATCATCTTTGTCGATCCGCGTCGCACGGCCAGCGTCGCCACGGCCAGCATCACGGCTCGCGATCGGGTACTGCATCTCGACATCGCGCCGGGCACCGATGTGGCGCTGTTTAACGGACTCCTGACCTACGTCATCGAAAAAGGATGGATCGATCGCGCGTTCATTGCGGCATCGACCACGGGCTTTGAAGCAGCGGCGGCAGCCAATCGCCTGTCGTTGGCCGAGACCAGCCAGATCACTGGCGTCGCCGTCGAAAAGCTGCAGCAGGCTGCGGAGTGGGCCTATCGTCCCAAGGCTTCCGGGCATGCACCGCGCACCATGCATGCCTATGAAAAAGGAATCATCTGGGGGAATGACAACTACCTGTGCCAGTCAGCGCTGGTCGACTTGGTGCTAGCGACGCACAACGTCGGTCGACGCGGCACCGGTGTGGTGCGCATGGGCGGACATCAAGAGGGCTATACCCGTCCACCCTATCCCGGTAAGAACAAGATCTTTGTCGATGAAGAGCTGATGCGGGGCCGCGGTCGGCTGCTGACCTCGTGGGGCTGCAACAACTTCCAGACCACCTGCAACGCCGAAGCCTATCGCACCGCGATCCATCGTCGCGCGAACCTGGTGAAGGAGGCGCTCAGCAAGGCCCGCGGCGAGAACACCCGCGCGCTCATCGACATCATCTACGACGCGGTACAAAAGGGCGGGCTGTTCGTCACCAGCATCGATCTGTACCCGACGATGTTTGCCGAAGCGGCACACTTGCTCCTGCCGGCCGCGCACCCCGGCGAAATGAACCTGACGTCGATGAACGGCGAGCGTCGCCTGCGGCTGAGCCAGAAGTTCATGTCACCACCGGGCAGCGCACGGCCCGACTGCCTGATTGCTGCCGATATGGCCAACACGCTGCGGCGCCTGTATCTGGCAGAAGGCAAGGCCAGCCAAGCGGCGCGCTTTGACGGCTTTGACTGGCGTAGCGAAGAAGATGCGTTTAACGACGGCTTCCGGCGCGTTGGACAGCCCGGCGCTCCGCCGATCGACAGCCAAGGCGGCAGCACCGGTCACCTCGTCACTTATGAGCGGCTTTTGGCGATGGGCAACAACGGAGTGCAGCTTCCGGTGAAGGAATTCCGCGACGGCAAGCTGTGGGGGACCGAGATGCTGTACGAGGACGGCAAGTTCGATACCGCAGATGGCAAAGCGCACTTCCTGCCCTCGCCCTACCCCGGGCTGCCCAAGGCGGTGGCGGCGCAGAAGAGCAAGCGTCGCTTCTGGATCAACAACGGCCGTGTCAACGAGGTCTGGCAGACCGGCTATCACGAACGCCACGATCCGCAGCAGCGGGCGCGCCGGCAGATGTCGATCCTGGAGATGAATCCCGACGACGCGCAGGGCTTGGGCATCGCCGCCGGCGACATCGTCGAGGTGTTTAACGACTACGGCACGACCCGGGCGATGGCGCGCATCGAGCCGTCGATCAAGAGCGGCCAGACCTTCATGCAGTTCGGCTACGACAACGGAGTCCAGGGTGACGTCACGACCAACTGGACCGATCGCAACATCATCCCTTACTACAAAGGCACTTGGGCCGATGTCCGTCGCATTGGACCCTTGGCTGATGCCGCGCGCCGCGTCAGCCTCAAGAGTCGGCGCAACGACCCCCGCTAGCCTGTGATGCGACGGCTCTCTGCATCAGTGTACGCTCGACCGCTTCAGCGGCGGCGAATGGCAATCGCGCTGCTTTTCGCCCTCGGCCTGTGGGGGGCGGCCGTGGCCTTGGCGGATGAACCGTGGCGGGCGCCCCCGTCGGTGCGTGGGCGGCGCAATCCGCTTCCGGCGGCGACGGCGACGGCGGGGGCGGCGCTGTTCGCCGCCAACTGCGCGGTGTGTCATGGCCCACTGGGTCGCGGCGATGGCTTGGCGGCCGCGGCGCTCAATCCTCCCCCGCGTGACCTAACAAGCCCCGCCGTGCAGTCGGATAGCGACGGGGGGCTGTTCTGGAAAATCACCAGCGGGCGCGGTGCGATGCCCGCCTGGCCGTGGCTTACCGAGCGCGAGCGCTGGTCCCTGGTCTGGGCTCTGCGCGCGCTGCCCCGCAAGGCCGCTGCGACTTCCCCGCAATAACTTGCACGTGCCAGCGTCGGCGTGGCTCCGTCGGAGTGGCGCGGGCGCTGAGTCCCAAGGAGATTCATGCGAACGACAAGCTCTCTGCGTTGCCCGGTCCTTTTTCCTCTGCTTGCGCTGCTTTCGCCCGCTGCGGTGTGGGCGCAGGCTCCGGCCGCTCCCGAACCCGGCCAGCCGGCCGCCACCAGCCCCGCGCCAGCCCCTGCTGCGATGGGGAGTGCTCCCGCCCCGACGGGCGCGGTGGTTGCTGATGCACCCGCCGCCCCACCGCCGCCGACCGTGGCCACGGCGCAGAATCCCATCGCCATCGGGGACGAGCGCGCCAGCCTGGAGCTCGGCGGTTTTGTCGCGGCGCAGGTGACGTTTGACTCCAACGATGCGGTGCGCCAGAACCACCTGATCAGCGTTGATGGGCAGGGCCAGACCGGCCGCTTCGGCTGGGCCTTTGATGCCACGCGCTTGAACCTGGTCGGCAAGGTCGGCGTCGGCGGCTTTCGGCTTTTGGGTCGCGCCGAGGTCGACATGGAAAGTCCTATCTACTTCCGCGTTCGCCACGTCTACGCTTCGGTGTCGCGCGGCGGCACGCGGCTTTTGATCGGCCAGACCGATACCCTGGTCGGCAACTGGGTCGGTCCCAATCACTTCAACAACGACTGGATGTTCGCGCAGGGCAACGCTTACGACCGTCTGCCCCAGCTTCAGGTGTCGCACGACACCGGGCACTTCCTGGCGGCGTTAGCGGTCCTTCCTAATTTGCACGGCGCTTCTGATGTCATTCCGCATGTCCAGGCCCGCGTCATGCTGCACGGGGCGCGTGGGCTCATCGGACTCTCGGGACACTTCGGATACTCGAACCGCGCAAAAAATCCCGTCAATCCGACGACCGAAGTCGATGGCGTGCTGTCGTACCTGGCAGCTATCGATGGCGGGCTGAACCTGGGTGCGCTGTCGCTGTCGCTGCAGCTTTGGTACGGGGCCGGGGCCGCGCACGGCACGTCCGGGCATGCGATTGGCAACCCGCTGTTTGTCGTCGGCGTCGGCGGCGACGCAACGCCGGTGCCCTCGGTCGGTGGCTTTGCCGACGTGATGTTCAAGCTAGGCTCCCGCTTGGCGCTCGGCGCAGCCGGCGGAGCCTCCGTCCTAACCAATACCTCACCCGGGGGCATTCCCGTGCCCATCGCCAACAACTCGACCGTGGTGCTCTACGCCTCGTTCGCGCTGCGCCAGCACTGGATCTTCGCCCTCGAAGCCC
>DAORCZ010000045.1:0-5644 GCA_035345735.1 Pseudomonadota bacterium
CGAGGTGGCCGACGACGATGCCGGGGGCGCAGCGGGGGCGGTCACCGCCTCAGGTGAGGTCGCGGCCGGCGGTGGCAGCACCTTTTCACTGGTCAGCGCCGGCGGCGGTTCCGGCGTCGGCTCCGGCAACGCAACGCTCCCCCGCAGCGATGGTGTCAGCGAGCCCAGGCTGAGCTGGGGCGAAGCGAGCGGAGCCTGACTCGGCGTATCAAAGACGAGATCTTGGAAGAAACGCAGGACCCGCTCGACCTGCCCCTTGGCATAGACGAGCAGCGTCATGTAGCGATCGGTCAGCACGACGAAGTACAGGTGCTCGTGGGTCATCGCCAGCTCAGCCGCCGTGCCGCGCAGCGTCCCTAAGCGCTGCGCGATCGCGAAGCGCCGCACCAGGCTCTGCCCCAGCAAACCAAACTGCGCCACGCCATTCGTCTGTTTGTCGGACTGGCGTGTGGTCATCACCGGCCAGGCCTCGCCAATCTGGCTGGCCTGCCACTGGAACAGCCAGCGCTCCTCGATGGGCTCAGGATGCATCTCATAGATCTTGGCGGCGGTGTCGGCTTCGTGAAAGCGCCCCGAGCGACCCGCTGCCAGCAGAAGATCGACGGGCGAGAACACAAAGCGCAGCGCCTGTCCCGTCCCCGGAGCCCCGACCGCGGCCGAGCCTCCGGGCGCTAGACTTGCTGGCAGCCCCGTCGGACGACCGCGTCCATCCGCGGTGGCCCCGGGGAGCTCGACGATGCGGATCTGCGCCAAGTCCGCGAGCACGGCCAGCTGCCTTAGCGCGCGCGCCGTGACCTGACAGAGCGCGCGGCGAGCCACCAGCGGAATCGCCTGTACCCGCGCCATCTCCTCAAAGCTGATAGCCTCACTCAGAAGGAGCTTGCGCAGCGGAGCGCTGATCGGTGCAGCCTCGCGACGAAACTCCTCATCGATGTACGTCGCCCCCGCCACCCACACGCCGCAGCTGACCATCGCCCCGTCGAGGATCAGCTGCCCAACCAGAGCTCCACTCTCAGAATAAAAACGCAGCTGCCGCTGCCGCTGCGTGATCGACAGTTTCTCGATCACCAGCAGAAGCATCGAAAGATGTCTGAACGTTGCGGCGGTCGACATCGTCCCTTGTTCTTGGGTCTCGTCTGCAAGGGGTAGGCCGGGCTGCTCAGCCGGCTGCCGGACTCCCCCTAGCCTCCGCTGACGCCCCGGTTAGCCTCAGCGCTCGTCGACGGCTCGAACCCTGATTGAAGACTCTCCATGTCACTGTCGCGCAGAGCGGGGCCAGCTGGCAACAGCAGGCTACGGGCGGCCTGCTGCACCTGATGTCGTGCCATCGCCAGGGTGCTGGTCTTGGCGTTGAGCACCAGCAGAATTGCGATCGGGGCAGATCCGGGGACGACGTGCAGCAGGTGATGCTCGGCAGAACTGGTGACGATCAGCTCAGGTGTCGCATCGGTAGCCGACCCGATCTCTTGCCCGGGCACGTACAGCTCTTTGACAACGTGTAACGCACCCAAAAGAGGCGAGATTTCCACCAGTCGCCCGACGCGCGCCAGGCAGCCATTTTGGTGCAGCTGTAGGACGGCCGCCCCCACCGCACCACGCACCGTCATGAGCTGATTAAGCAGCTCGCGCAGCCGCGGCGCCTGCGTACTTACAACCTCCGGAAAGGTCTGTCTCCATGCCACATCGTCGGTCTCTCGATTGAAGGCCCCCGGCGGGCGGCTCGGGCGACTTTCCCGCCCATCAGTCGATGAGAACTGGCCCGAACTCGATCCCGTTTCCACCAGCACCGCCGCGGAGGTCAGCGAATCGGGCAGGACCTCTTCCAGCGGCATCGCGATATCGAGTGGAAAAGGCGACCGCCGGGTCACTGGAATCACGCTGATGTCGATCACAGACAGGCGCAAAATCTGAGCGACCTTGCGCTTCACCCAGCTGCGCACCGCGCTCCGCAGCTCGGCGAACTCGGCCAAATTCATGGCCATGCGCTCGCTGCTGCTGTCCTGCACGTAGCCATCGTCGCGTTGCAACAGCGGCAGCACTCGTCCCAAGGAACCACCGCACTCATGCAGCAGTCGATCGTAGAACGACTCGGGGTCGTTGCTCAGGTCGGCCCAGACTACAGCGCCGTCGCAAAAACAAATCCGTCCGCTCACCTCGGGGGCGCGCACCGTGACATCGCATTGCCCCAGGTGCGTCGCTTCCTGCAGGCAGCGCAAAAGGCGCGTCGACACGCTGCGGTTCGAGGCCAGCTGGCGAATGCCGACGGCGACGTGGCTCAGGAGGATCTTGGGGTGATACGGCTTGGCCAGAAAGTCATCGGCCCCCGCTGCCAGACCCTCGTGCAAGCGCTCGCTGGGGTTGTGCCCGGTGACCAGGATGATGTAGGCCGGCTCGGTGCTGCGCTGGGCTCGCACCCGTCGACACAGCTCAGGACCACTCATGCCGGGCAGCAGCCAGTCGATAACCAGCATGCGCGGAGCATGACTCTCCTGCAGCAGGGCCCACGCCGTCTCGCCATCTGGTGCGGTGAGCACGTCATACCCGCGAGAGCGCAGGAGCTCGGCCATGAACTCCAGGTTCAAAAGATCGTCATCGACGACAAGAACGCGCATCAAGTCTTCCATCTGGCCAATCCTCATCCGGCAACTTTGACGCTGCCGCGACTCATGATTTGAGAACACTGCCTAAAGAGATGTCCCCCCCAGCCCATCTCGTCCACCAGCCCCCGTCCGGTCCGTCAAAAACCAGGCCGACAACCGCAGCGCGGTGCCTTCGATCTGCACTGTGAATCGCGCCCCAAGCTGCTCGGCGACCTTGCCGCACGCCCACAGTGGCCCGGGCAGCTTCAACATCGCCTGCCCTCGCGGGGCGGGCAGCGCAGTCGGCAGCGAGGCGCAAAATGAGAGCTGCACCAGATCCGCGCGCACCGCCAAAGTGCCGTCCTCTTTTGGGGGCAGGCAAGCGCGCAGCGCGACCTGCACTGTGCTGCCGGGCGCAGCCTGCGCTCCGACGAAATTGGCGAGCTGCAGGATCAGGCTCTGCCCCAGGCTGCGATCGACGACGAGCACGGCGTCGACCGGCCGGCAGTGCAGGGAAAGACGCTGCCCATCGCGCAGCAGGCGCCGCAGCAGCGGCTCGCTAGCGTTCACGAGATCAGCGAGCGCCACCCGGCCCGGCTTGCCTCGCGAATAGAGACTGCTCTGCACCTGCAAGAGGGCGATGCCCTGTCGACAAGCGGCCTCGATGCGCGACAGGTGACTGTCCATCGGCTGCGGGGCACTTACCTGCTCCTGCAGCAGCCAGAGCGTGCCGCTCAGCGTTTGAAAGGTGTTGTTGAGATCGTGGGTCACGCTGGACAGCACACGATGCTCGGCGTCGGTGCGCTGCTGCAGGGCCAGTCGGCGGCTCACCTCGTCTGCGTCGGTCCTCGCCTCTGACTCCGTCAGCGCTGCCCCGCCCGAGAAAGTGACGAACCAGCCCAGCCCACCGCCCTCCGAAAGCGAGACCGCGGTCGCACTTACGAACAGCGGTTCCTCGCGAATGCGGCTTGCAGATTCCGATGCTGCCGTCGAGATGCGCAGAGCCAAGGTGAGCGGGTTCGCACGACCCGACGAGCTGGCCGCCGCCGATGACAGCCGAGCCGCGACCGCCGGCAGTCGCTCAGCGAGCGGGATCCCCCACGGCGCGTCGAGCTGACCCCACAGGCTGACCGCCAGATCCGGGCTACAGGCCAGAATCCGCAGATCCGCCGCGAGCAGCAGGCTGCCTTCGACCGGCCATTCTCCCCCGAGTGGGAGCGACGGAGCCGCGACCGGAGAATCTTGTTCCGTCATTGGCATGGTTCCAGCTTTGATTCCGACACAAGCGAATTAGCTTCAGACCAACAAATAATCATTACATTTGAATATACGCACATTACTGAATCAGCAATAGCCTGGAATCGTTGGCATTTACACATCTACCTAGCCTAGCCTCTTGCACGCTCGCCAGCGCCCGCTGCCGCGGCGCCCTCCTTCCCCTCGCAACAGTCGGCATCCCCAGGCAACAGACCGTCGGGAGACCCGATCTAGAATTCGGCTCTGCGGGAGAGACTGTTCAGCGGCCCAGGGCATGACCTCATTGTCGCTCAGTTGTCACATTCTAGATAGGTTTTCGTGGTTGTGTGTGCTGATAAAGTACACTGGATGGTCGGTTTACTTCATATCGACGCCGTTTAGCCGATATCCGTAGTGGTCACGCGGCGCCCGGATTCCTTCCAATTTCGCGGGTTTATCGCATTTTGTGCATCCCCAGCCCGCCGGGCGCGCCGCGTCCGAGCCAGCCAGTCCCCCGACCGCCAGACCGCCGCCGCAAGCCCGCATTCGATGTACGCCTCCCACCCTGTCGGCCGCGGTACCCTAGAAGGTCATGGCGTCCCCCGTCTTGCTCCGCATCGCGGCGCGCAATCTTTTCCGCAATCGTCGCCGCAGCCTGATCACCTTGACGGCCATCTTCGTGGCGGTAGCGATGATGGTGCTGATGCGCGGCTTCAATAACGGCGTCAACCGACTGGTGCGCGATCAGGTCATCGAGTCGCAGGGGGCGCTGCAGATCCATCGCAAGGGCTTCTCGCGATCGATCATCAGCACGCCGCTGGATCTCGACATGCCGGCCGACGCGGCCTTTCTAAGCCGCCTGCGGAGCGTGCCGCACGTGCAAGCGATCGCGCCGCGTATCCCGTGTGGGGGCCTGGTGAGCACGCGCGATCTGGCGGTGTTCGCCGCCTTTGTCGCCGTCGATCCGGGCGAAGAGAGCCGGGTCTGTCCGCAGCTCTTCGCGGGTCTCAAGACGGGGCATGCCATCGACGCCGAGCACGCGAGCGGCAGCGTGCTGACCCAGCTTCTGGCCAGTCGCATTGGCGCACGCCTGGGCGATGCGGTGGCCTTGGTCAGCACCGACCGCGACGGCGTCATGAACGCCATCGAGCTGCCGCTATCCGGCGTCGTCAAAGACGTCGGTCAGCACGTGGCGGAAAAGAAGATCGTCTATGTCCCGCTGGCCCGCGTGCAGGAGCTTCTGCGCATGCCGAATCGCGCCACCGAGCTCGCCGTGCGCATCGATGATCTGGCGCAGGTCGATGCGGTAGCGGCGGCGCTGCGGCAACAACTGGGGCCGGACTTCGAGGTCGTGACCTACCGCGACCTCATCAAGTTCGATGAAGAGGCGAGCCGCTCCCGCGATCAGGGCGGCGCCTGGATCACCTACATTTTCCTGTCGCTGTCTCTGCTGGGGATCATCAACACCATGCTGACCAGCGTCCGCGAGCGCACGCGCGAAATCGGCACCATGATGGCGATTGGCATCCGCAAGGGGCACATCCTTTCGCTGTTTCTCACCGAGGCCGCACTGCTGGCAAGCCTGGCCAGCGGGCTCGGGCTCAGCGTCGCCACCCTGCTCGTTTTCCAGCTCGGACGGCAGGGTCTCACGCTGCCTGCCGATGATGGCGTCTCGACGTTCACGGTGCATCCCTACATCGGGGCTGGCTTTGTGCTGCAGATCTTTGGGGTCGCGGTGCTGGGGGCGCTGTTGGCGGCGCTCTACCCGGCGCTGCGCGCCAGCCGGCTGCGTCCCATCCAGGCCCTGTCGCAGGTGCTGTCATGATGCC
>DAORCZ010000045.1:5744-19016 GCA_035345735.1 Pseudomonadota bacterium
TTGGCGGCGCGCTCGCTGAGGGGCTCGGTGCCGGGGCGGGCGCGACCTTGGTCGCCAGCGCGGCCTCGGTGGCCGGCGCGACCAATGCTCTCGATGTCAGCGTCGTCGGGCGGCTGCCGGAAAGCGGTGGCTACTTTGAGAACAAAGCCGCCGCCCTCCTGCCGCTTTCGCTGACCCAGTCGCTCTTGCGCATGCCGGGACAGGTCACGGAGTACGTGCTCGACGTCGAGGATCTGCAGGCGGTCGATAGCGTGGCGCAGGCGCTGCGCGGCCGGCTGGGACCGGACTACGACGTGCGATCGTGGCGCGACCGGCCGCAGATCCGCCAGATGGTCAAGAGCATGGCCGTGGTGCAGGGCTTCATCGGCTTTCTGCTCGCGGTGCTGGTGGTGAGCGTAATTGCCAACACCATGCTGATGAACATCTACGAACGCGTGCCCGAGATCGGCACGATGATGGCACTGGGCGTACGTCGCCGCGCCATCCTGGGCCTGTTCCTCTATGAGTCCGCGCTGATCGGCCTGCTGGGGGCGCTGACCGGCGTGGTGCTGGGACTTTTCTTTGTGCGCCTGGGTGGCATCGGCTTTCACATGCCGGCGACTGCGGTGGCGGGTGAGCTCACGATCTACCCCGTGCTGAGCCCCACCTTTGTCGTCGAGACCTTTGTCGCGGGTGTGGTCGTCGCAGCGGCGGCGGCACTGTACCCGGCACGGCAAGCCGCGCTGCTCCGGCCGGTCGACGCCCTGCGCGCGATTTAGGGTCGGCAAGCAGGCGCCAGCCCCCGCGCGGCCCTCTTGAACTTCCCGCCGACCTAGCGGACACTAGCGACTGAACCTCTAGAGCTGTTGTTCTGCGAACTTAGGAGCCCACGAATGTCAGCCCAGTGTGAAGTGAAGCAGCGCCGCGCATCTGCGCCCACGACCCTCAGCCTGCTTGGGACCGGACTTGCCCTCCTTCTGGGTCTCAACGCCGGCTGCAACCGCGTCGTGGTTTGCAAAGCCGAAGAGATGGCGCTGCTGCCGCAGAAGCAGTACTGCGACACGTGCAAACCCCTCGATCACGAGCTCCTGGAGCGACTCAACACCACGGAGCTGCCCTGGCCGGTGCGGCAGGCGGTTGATGACTGTGCCCGCGAGATCCGCAAGCGCGATGCCGGCGGCTTCGTCACCAAGCAGTCGCTGCGGGACTGTACGCGCCGTGTCTCGACGCTCGACGAGCCGACCAAGGCTGGCCTGGCCGAGCTGATCAACAAGTCGAACCTGGCGGAAGAGGAAGACAACCGCAACTTCCACGCCAAGTGCGATGTCATGCTGCCGGGTGGGGCTGCGCCGATGCCGGGTGCGCCGATGCCGCCGCCGTCGGGAATGGGCCCCGCTCCGGGCACGGGCGAAGTGCTGCCGCCGGGCATGACGCCGGCTCCGACGATGGCTCCGCCCCCTGGCACTGCTCCAGCCTTGCCGCCGCCGGGTGCGATGCCGGCCCCCGCCCCGATGCCGTCAGGACCGGCTAGCGCTCCGGCTCTTCCGCCGCCGCCCGCCCCGCCGATGAATCCGGATCCCCTGCTGTAGTCCCTCCGCCCCCTCGCCCTTCTCCCCCCTCTGCCGAGACCGCACTCCGCGCCTGGGACGCTCCGGGATTTGCCCGCGGCGACATAAAGAGTCGCGGCAGCACGATGCCGCGGGTCTCGGGCAGCAGCCAGACCCAGCTCGCCGTCCCAATCGCCAGCACCAGCGGCACCGACAGCCCGCCCGTCAGGCCATAGCGCGCCACCATCAGCGTCACGACAAACAGCGAGATCGGCTGCGCCGCCCGCCCCAGGTTGTAGGTCGTGCCCATCGCCGAGCTGCGCACCTCCGTCGGGAACAGCTCGGACAAGAGCGCGCCAAAGCCGGCCGTGCAGCCCGAGCCAAAGCCGAGCAGCAGCATGGTGCACCAGAAGAACGGCGGGTGCACCGCCAGCCACTGCCAGCGGAACGCCAGCAGCGCCAGCGCAATCGCGGTCAGCAGCGAATAGATCGAATAGGCGGGTCGCCGGCCGTGGCGATCCGCGAAGCTGCCAAAGGTCAGCATGCCCAGGAACTGCCCGACCTGCGCCGTCACGATCCAGGCAAAGCTCTTGCCAATGCCCTGGCCCATGCGGTCGCGCAGAAAGCCGGGCAGCCACAGATAGCAGGTCCAGTAGGTGCCAAGCTTCAGCATGACCAGCACCCAGGCCATGAACATGTGCTTGCCCAGCCCGTTGCGTACCGCCTTCATCAAGCCGTAGCCGCCGCGGTGCGCCGGCTCGTTGGGCAGGCGCATCGATCGACGAATAAACAGCGCCAGGATGGCGGTGGCCGACGAAGCGACGAGCACCGCCCGCCAGCCGACGATCGGCATGATGATAAAGCCAGCCAGCGCTGCCAACGCCACGCCCACCGGCTCACCGGCTTGCAAGAGCGCCGAGGCACGGCCGCGAAACTTATTCTCGACGGACTCGGCGACCATGCCGTGACCAATCGCCCACTCGCCGCCGACCCCCAAGCCCACCAGGCCGCGGCCCAGCATGAACACCAGCGCGCTCGGCGCGACGCCGCAGACCAACGAGCCCAGCGAGTAGACAAGGACGGTCAGTGCCAGAAGCGAGCGCTTGCCGTAGCGATCGGCCAGCATGCCAGCGAGGATGCCGCCCACGCCCGAGGTGGCGAGCGCAACGCTACCCATCCACGACTCGGCCATGTGTGCGATGTGCAGATCCTTCGACACGACCTCTTTGATGAAGCCGTAGAGCGCCAGATCGTAGAAGTCGAAGGTCCACCCCAAAAATGCGAATAGGAATAGCCGGAACGGAAAGGGGCGGGACATCGCTACTCCGCTCTGCGTCGAATAGATAGGGACGAGCCGCGACGCTGCAGCGAGGAGAGGCTGGGGCGCGCACACCACTTCCGAGCGAGGGGGCAGGGGGACTGGTCAGAGGAAGCAGCTGACGCCATCGGGGCTCTTTCGATTAAACCCCAAGTTACCCAGGGAGAGCAACGACGGCGACACAGGCTGAGCAGGTGGGCATGTAGGCAAGCAGCCCGTCTACACCGCGCCGAAAGCGCAGCCGATGGCGAAGGCTGACGACGACCGCGGCCACGGCGGCAGGCCCATCGCAAGTCCGGCGACCGCCTGTAGCGGCGCAGGCGCCAACTAAGAAGCGCAGCCCGGCCGCACGTGCAGCGGCAGGAGCTCAGCGATGGTCAGGCCATAGCCCTGCAGGCCCGCGATCTTGCGCGGATTGTCGGTCATCAGGCGCATGCGCTGCACGCCCAGCGTCCGCAGCACCTGCGCACCCAACCCAAAGTCACGCAGCTTGTCGATGGGCGCAGGCGGTGGCTCGGCGGTCGCCCCGGGCCGCGCCGCCGGCGGCAGGTGGGCATCGAGATCGCTCTTTAGGGTGTAGCGCTGCGTGGGAAAAATGTAGAGCAGGACGCCGCGGCCGGCCTCGTCGATGGTCTTGAGGGCCGCACGCAGCTGAGCGCCACTATCGCAGCCAACCGCGGCCAGCACATCGCCGGGAAAGTTCGCGGTCTGGACCCGCACCAGGGCCGGCTCGTCATGTCCCAGGTCGCCCTTGTACAGCGCCAGATACTCGGTCGGCTCGACGAGCGTGCGAAAGAGCTGCGCGTGGAACCCCCGCAGCGGCTGACCATCGACGGTGGGCACGATAGGAAACTCGCGCACGCACTCGACCAGGCGCTCGGTCTGCAGGCGGTACTCGATGATGTCGGCGACGCTGAGCACCAGCAGATCGTGGGTCTGGGCGAAGCGCTGCAGATCCGGCAGACGCGCCATCGTCCCGTCGTCGTTCATGATCTCGCAGATGACCCCGGCCGGCGCCAGGCCCGCCAAGCGCGACAGATCGACGGAGCCCTCAGTCTGCCCAGTGCGCACCAAGGTCCCGCCGCGCTTGGCGCGCAGCGGAAAGATATGCCCCGGCGTGATCAGATCTTCGGGGCGACTCTGCGGACCAACCGCAGTGAGGATGGTGTGCGCGCGATCCGCTGCCGAGATGCCAGTCGTCACGCCGTGTCGCGCCTCGATGGTGACGGTAAACGCCGTGCCCAGCGAGGGACCACCAGCCCGCGTGGCCTGCAGAGGAAGCTGCAGATAGTCGGCTCGCTCTTCGGTGAGCGTGAGACAGATCAGGCCGCGCCCGTAGCGCGCCATGAAATTGATGGCCTCGGGCGAAACCTTCTCGGCGGCCATGCACAGGTCGCCTTCGTTTTCGCGATCCTCGTCATCCACCAGGATCACGATGCGACCTTCGCGGAGCTCGACCAGGGCCTGCCGCACCCGCTCGATACGCGCCGCCGGGTCGGGATTCAAGACGTTCGCGAAGCGCGGGAGGCCGCTCGCCGACAGTCCGGCTTGGGCCGCAAGCTCGCCGTTCCGCCCCCCAGACTCGCCCCGCAGACTTAGGTTTTCGATCTCAGACAAAGCCGTTCTCCTTGAGCTTATCGAGCGAGAGCCCGAGCGACCGCGCAGCCCCCTCGGTGCCGTCGTTCGTCGACAGCCCAGGGGGCGGTGCCGCGCCGTAGGGCACGAGCAAGCGCTCGACATACTTACCAATCAGATCCACTTCCAAGTTCACTCGCCCGCCGACCGGCTTGTGCAAGAGCGTGACGCGGCTCTGCGTATGCGGCACCAGCGAGACACTGAACTGGGGCGGGTCAAGCTCGACGGTGTTGACCGTCAGGCTAATGCCATCGACGGCGATGGCGCCTTTTTCGATGATGTAGCGGATGACCTGGGGGGGCGCGCTGATCTCGACATCCCAGCTATCGCCGCGGCGGCCACTCCGCCTCACTTCGCCGACCCCATCGACGTGACCGCTCACCAGATGACCGCCCAGCCGATCCCCCAGCCGCAGGGCCCGCTCTAGGTGCACGCGATCGCCTGAGCGCCGCTCGCCCAGCGTGGTGCGACTCAGCGACTCGGGACCGACCTCGACATCAACCTCGCCAGCCCGCGCGCTCACCACCGTCAGGCAGACGCCATCGACGGCCAGCGAGGCGCCAAGCGGCATGATCTCGGACAAAAGCGGCGCTGCCAGGCGCAGACGCAGACCGCTGCCCCGTGGCAACGAAGTCAGTGCCGTGATGGTTCCCAGATCTTCGACAAGGCCGGTAAACATGAGGGGCTAGCTCGCCTCGGCAGGGGGGGAATACGGTGGTGGACGCAGGCGTCCCCGCAGCAAGAAGTCAGGTCCTAGCGACTCGATGCGTGGCTCGGACAGCCAGGGGCAGGACGCGACGTCGGGATAGCTCAGCCCACGCAAGAGCGGCACGCCGCCATCCCCCAGGAAGAGCGGGGCAAAAAACAGCGCCGCCTCGTCATACAGGCCCGCCAAGAGCAGCGCCCCGTGCAGCGTGGCGCCGCCTTCACACAGCACGTAGAGCACACCGCGCTCGCACAGGCGCTGCAGCACCACTTGCAGATCGAGTCGCTCGCCCCCCTCGACGGTCGGCACCGCGACCAGCTCCGCCCCGCGGGCGGTCAGCGCAGCCGCCTGGATCGACCGCTCAGAAAGGGCGCGCTGGCTGGTGAAAATCAGCGCCCCGGGCCCCAAAAGCTGTGCCGTGGTCGGCGTGCGCAGCTGGCTGTCGACGACGACGCGGAGGGGCTGCGGCCAACCAGGGGCTCCCGGATGATCGGCGCCACCGGGGCTGCGCTCGGGCAGCCGCACCGACAGCCGCGGGTCATCAGCCAACACCGTGCCCACCCCCACCAGGATGGCGTCACTTTCGGCGCGCAAGCGGTGCGCCACGGCGCGGGCCAGGGGACTGGTCAGCCAGATCGGTGCCGTCTGCCGCCGGAGTCCACCGGGTGCGATCCGACCGTCAAGCGACAGCGCCGCCTTCAACAGCGTCTGCGGCCGGCCTTCGGCATGCGCGCGCAGAAAACCGCGGTTCTGTTCGCGACACTCGGGCTCGCGCACCCCGACGGTCACATCGACTCCTGCGGCGCGCAGGCGAGCGATGCCGCCGCCCTGCACGCGCGGGTTGGGATCACGCATGCCGCAGACCACGCGCGAAAGTCCCGCCGCCAGCACCGCGTCGGTGCAGCGTCCGGTGCGACCGATGTGATTGCAGGGCTCAAGTGTCACGTAGAGCGTCATGCCGCGCGCAGCATCGGCTGAGCCCAGGGCTCGCAGCGCCGCCACTTCAGCGTGATCGCCGCCCAGCTGCGCGTGATAACCGCGCGCAAGCACCAGCGGTCGACCGGCCTCATCGCGGCGGCTCTCATCGACGATCAGCGCACCGACGACCGGGTTCGGGCTGGTGAAGCCACGACCGCGCTCGGCCTCGGCCCGCGCCTCGTCCATAAAGGCCTCGTCGTATGCACGCAAGCTGCCATCCGCCGAAGCGGCGGCGGAAGCGTGAAGGTGTGCAGAAGACCCCTTGGACATGACGAAGGAGGAAGCGATGGCCAGGCCAGCCCGCGGCGTGATGCGAGGCGCGGGAAGCGATGACTCACAGCGCCGGGATCGCGGTCGGCAGGCATGTACCGCAAAGCCGTGGGCTTCTGCAAGCAGCAAGCGCGCGACCTTACCCCGCGCCCACCAGACGCTAGCCAGGGGCCAGCCGGGCGCCCAGCAGATCGGGGCTCAGAGGCGCTGGCGACGGCCTTTTTTTGCGCGGGGGGCCCGCTGCCCAGCTTAGGATGCGGCCCCGTGATCGGCGCCTCGCAAATCCCTCCTGCTCGGCCACTGCGGGGGTCTGCTTCGTCGTCGCTGACCCCGGCTCACCTGGCTACTCCAGGGCCCCCCGGAGCAGCAGCCGATCCCCGCCGCCGCCTGCAGCGCTGGATGCGAGCGATGGCGCGCTATCTGCGCATCCTGGTGCGCCAGTTTTGGCTGCAGTCGCTGCTCATCGTGTCTTCGCTGGCGATCGGCTCGGCACTCTTTCACCGCTTCACCGTCGAGTCGCTGGGCCGTCGCCCCGACTGGTCGGAGTCGCTCTTTGCGACGTACAGCCTGTTCGCCATGCAGCCGGTCTATCCCCTGCCCGCCGACTGGGCACTGCGCTGCGTCTATTTCGTCTATCCCCTGCTCGGCTTGCTGGTGGTCGCTGATACCGTCGTGCGGGTGGCGCTGCTCTTATTCTCGCGGCAAGAAAATCAGAAGGAGTGGACCAAGGTGCTGGCCTCGACGTACCGCGATCACATCATCCTGTGCGGCCTCGGCCGCGTCGGCTACCGCATCGTCGAACGGCTGATCGGCTGGCACCTCGATGTCGTGGTCATCGAAAAGGACACGAACTCGCCGTTCATCCAGCGGGTGCAGGGCCTCAAGGTACCGCTGCTCTTGCTCGACGCGCGCCAAGAGGAGTCGCTGATCGTCGCCGGCATCGAGCACGCACACACGCTGATCATCGCCACCAACGATGATCTGGGAAACGTCGAGATCGCCCTCGATGGCCGACGCCTCAATCCCGAGGTGCGGGTGGTGCTGCGGATGTTCGACGACACCATCGCCAGCAAGCTCGCCGATGCCTTCAAGCTGGATGTCGCGTTCTCTTCCGCAGCGGTGGCGGCACCGCTGGTCGCGGCGTCCGTGCTCGATCTCGAAATCGTCGGCAGCTTCGCCCTCGAAGGACGCGAGCTGTTCACCGCCAAGGTCCACGTCCCAGCCGCCAGTCCCCTGGTCGGTCAGACCCTGGATCAGGTCGCCGCCGCGCATCAGCTGATGATTCTTTCGCGCAAGTCGCAGGGTGGCAGCATGCAGTTCAACCCGGCTGGCAGCGACGCCATTTGCGCCGAGGACTGCATCGTCATCCACGGCGAGCTCGCCGAGCTGCGCGCCTTCACCAAGCTCGTCAAGAAGCACCGCTAGCGAGAAATTCTTCACCGCTAGCGTTCTGTTTTCTGCGGCTAGCGCGCCGCTTGCAACAGCTCCAGTCCCTGCTTGGCCAGCGCGTGCCGCGGGTGGATCGACAGCAGCTCACGCAGCTCGCGGATCGCCTCGGCGGATCGCCCGCTCTTGAGCAGCGACCAGCCCAAGCCCGACCGCACATCGGCATCGCTGGGATACAGCTCTTTGAGGCCGGCGTAGAGGCCCACCGCCTCGGCGTAGCGCCCGCTGCTGTAGTAGGCAAACGCCAAGCGCAGCGTCGCCAGATAGTTGTGCGGCTCGATCGCAAGCACCGCTTTGGCCTGCGTCTCGACATCGCCGTAGCGGCGCAGCGCCTGCTGCGGCAGCAGCACGCCGACCCGCGGCTCGATGGCCTTGGGCGCAGCGGCGATGGCCCGCTGATACGAATCGATGGCATCGGCGTAGCGCCCCAGGCGATACAGCAGCCAGCCGCGTCGCAGCTGCGCCATGTACGTTCCTTGGCGAGCCGACGGCAGGCTGTCCAGCGACGACAGCGACTCGGCCAGCTTGCCCGCGCCTTCGCGATCGTAGGACTGCTGTAGCGCCTGCGCCGCATCGGCATCGACATCATTGGCCCGGGCAGAAGACAGTCCCAGCCCAAGCCACAGCGAGAGCCCGCAAGCCAGTCGGAAGACCCGGGAAGGGGCCAGGTTTGGGGCCAGATTTGGGTGCACACGAGTCATCGGAAGGTTCTCCTTTTCAGACGGATTTCGCTAAGCAGCATGACGTTCGCTGTCGAGTTCTGAGCTGCTCCGCAGCGCGACCCGCTCTTTTCCGTGCAGGCACAAGCGCAGCCGCAAGATCCCGCGGCTCCGCGAAAGCTCAGCTTCCGTCTCGATCCACGGCTTCCCGCTGCGATCGCGACGTCGCGAGGTCCCGCTGACCAGTAGATCGGCGCCCCGACGACGGGCCTGGTATTCGACCTCGATGCCGTCGCTGGGCAGAAACGGCGAGGCGATATCGACAACCGCCCCCCACAACCGTCCGCGAAACAGGCGGGCCGGCAGGAGATCCGTCCAGCGCAGCCGCTCGCTGGCATCGCAGGGCACGCGCGAAAGTGCCGCGCGGATCAGGTGCAGGATCGATTCCGAAGGCGCCGTCAGATCGTAGGCCGTGAAGAACTGCCCATCGGCCGTGTAGTACAGGCTGGCGGCGTGCGTGTGCGATCGGAACTGCAGCTGACCGTAGAGATCGAGCAGGCTCTCGATAGCCTCGCTCTCGCCGTCGCAGTGGAACTCAAAGCGGCAGCCGTGCGGAAACACGAAAAAGCTGGCCCGCTCGGCATCGGTCTCTAGGTTGCGCAGCACCTGATCGACCTTGGGCTCGTGGGCCGACAGCAGCTGATCCGGCTCATCGGGGCGAGACGACACGAGCACGCAGTCACTGAAGTGACAGGGCACGGTTGGACTGCCCAGCTCGGCGCGGCTCTGCAGCTGAAAGTGCAAGTGGGGCTCTGGCGAGCGACCCGAGTTGCCACACAAGCCCAACACCTCACCACCTCGCACCGTCTGCCCGACCGCCACCGTCACCGATCCCGGCACGAGGTGCGCCACCAGCGAATACAGCGCGGGTCCATGCTGCAGCACGACGTAGTTGCCCCAGTTGTGCTCGACATTGACCGTGCCGATGGGGTTGTCCGGCCGACCGCTCTCGACCGCCACCACCGTCCCGGCGGCCGTCGCCAGCACCGGCAAGCGATAGGCGCGATACTCGGTCAGAAGCGTCGCCACGTCGCGGCAGTGGACCCGCCGGCCATCGGGCCCCAAGACCTCGAAGTCGTAGGCATAGCGCCACAGCCCCTGATGCGTCAGCAGACCATCGACGCCCTGCGTGCAGGTCCAGGCCCCGCGCAGCGGCAGGCAAAAGCGCAGCGGATGCGGCAGGCGAAAGCGCGCCGTGCGCGTGCGGAAGTAGGCCAGGTTTTCTTCCGGCGTGCCGGCCGCAAAATCGACCGACTTGGGCTGCTGATCGCGGGCCCGCTGACGCAGCGCCAGCAGCACCAAGAGCACCGTCGCGTTGAACGGCAGCACCGACACCGGTAGCCCCAAGCGATAAAGCGGCGCGGCCAGCCCGACCGTAAACAGGCCGATCAGCCCTACCCCAAGAGCGGCCAGCACAAACGAAGACAGCGACGGAACAAACCACACTCCGCCCAGGGCCACGGCGCAGAACGCGGCGTTATAGACCAACGAATGAAACAGCGCTTCGTCGGTCAACGGCAGAAGCAGGCTGCGCAGCCCCAAGCACAGACCCAGCGCCAACAGCGCCAGCAGCGTGGCGATGCGGCTGTGCCAAGCCAGCGCCAAAAGGATCAGCAGACCTGACAGCGGATGCGGGATGAAGAACAGCGCTCCGACGCTGCGCAGCGACAGCAGGATCGACGGCGGCAGCCGCGCCAGCAGCGCCGCCGGGCCCGAGGCAGCCGCAGCCAGTTCGGCATACGGCAGCGAGGCCGCATTCGCAAAGCCGAGCAGCAGGTGAAACGACAGCAAGAACGAAAGCGACAGCACCGGCAGTCGCGCAGGCGCCAGCAGCGAGCGCAGCGCCGCATTCACAAGCACGCTAAGCGGCACGAACACCGCGAGCAGCGCGAACGACAGCCCGCCCACGCCAAACCAGGCCCCAATGCCCAGGCCCAGAAGGATGGGGCTTATGGCATAGCCGCCGTCGCGGACGCTGTCGCGTTCACAGCCCAGGACCGTGGCCACGGCCAGCGCCCACAGCGCCGCCAAAAGTCCAAACAGCGCCACGCGCGGCGCCACCAAGGTGGCGCAGAACAGCAGCGCCCCCACTGGCCGCGCTCGCGCAAACAGGATGCTGGCGTAGGCAGATAGCAGCGTCGGCACCAGCCACCCAAGCGGCCGATCCGATCGAAAGCCCCCGCGCGGCCGAGCCGCCCCCATCCCCGCCCCGGCCAGCCCTCCCTGGGGCGCCGGCTCCGGCTGCGACATCGCTTCGTTTTGGGCTGCTAGCGCAGCCATGCCGGCACCTCTTCCAGCGACTCCAGATCCGATAGCAGCTCAGCCCGGCGAATCGTCGCCACTTGTCCATCGCGTCCGACCATCACCACGGCGGGACGCAGCGTGATGAACTGCATCCACTGCGTGACGTTGTAGGCGCCGACGTTCTTGAATACGACGCGCTCGCCCGCTTCCAGCGGCGGTAGCTGAACGGCATCGCGTAGCACATCGATGTTCATGCACAGCGGTCCGTAGAGCACCGTCGGCTCCTGCGTGCCGGGCGTCGCCTGGGCCGGCAGCACATCGTGCTTGTACCAGAACGAAGTGAACAGCAGGTTGACCCCGGCATCGATGACCAGGGCGCGACGCCCGTCGGGCAGGCGCTTGCTGGCGATCACCGAAGACACCAGATAGCCCGCGTCATCACACAGCGCGCGACCGGTCTCTAGCACCAGCGTGGGCAGCTCGGTCGGGGCGTAGTCGAGCTTGGCCAGCTCGTCGCAGATCGCGTCGGCGTAGCGCTCGAACGACGGCGAAGCCTGGTCGCCCGACAGGTACGTATCTTTGAGCGAGTTGCGCGAGGCAAAGCCGCCCCCAAGATCGATAAACTCCAGCTTCAGACCCAGCTCGTGCTTGAGCAGGTTTGCGAGGTCGACGATCTTGGCCGCAGCGATGCTGTAGGCGACCGGCCCCAGGATGAAGGTGCCGATGTGGCAGTGCAGGCCGACCAGATCCATCTTGCCGCCGGCGATCACGCGACGCGCCGCCTCGCGGGCCTGACCGGACTCTAGGTTCAGGCCAAAGCGACTCCAGGCCGGCAGGCCTTCGACCGCCAGGTTCACGCGGATGGCGACGCGGGCCCGCACGCCGATGCGTTCGCTGATGCGCTCGACGCGGTGCAGCTCGTCAAAGCTGTCGAGGTGAATCGGCGAGCCGCCGCGGACCGCGGTCTCGATCGCCGCATCCGGCTTGTACGGTCCATTGAAGTGGATGTGATCGGCGGGCACGCCAGTGTGCAGCGCCTTGTCGAACTCCATCGGCGAGACCACTTCCGCCCAGGCCCCTTCGCGGTGAAAGACGCGGCAGATGGCCTGCAGGTAGTTGGTCTTGTACGACCAGGCCAGCCGCACCCGAGCGTAGCGCCGCGCGAAGGCCTGCCGCAGATCGTGATAACGGCTCACCAGCGATTGTTCGGAAAAAACGAACAATGGCGAGCCATAGCGTGCAACCAGTTCATCAATCGAAACACCATCGATATGCGACAGCGGCTTGGGCGCTTGCGCGCGACCAAACTTGTTCATCAGGCCCATCTGGTGACGCAGCAGCGTGGGGCGTTCATAGGGCCGACGCGCGATCGACGGCTGAGCCT
The DNA here is from genome assembly GCA_035345735.1 of Pseudomonadota bacterium. Lineage (GTDB taxonomy): Bacteria > Myxococcota_A > Polyangia > Palsa-1104 > JAEUJZ01 > JAEUJZ01. The sequence continues at coordinate 17,971 of DAORCZ010000045.1, forward strand.
TGGCAAGGGCACTCATGGCGAGACTCCTTCAGAGAGCGAGGTCAAGGGGGCGGGGCGGACACGGGGGGCCGAGGTGTTGCGGGCCCGACGACGCGGCAGCACCGTCGCCGGCAGAGAGCTGAGCTGCCGACTGAGCTCACCGTGGATCAGCATCTGCTGGAAGTCGTCCAGCGTGGCGATCTGGTCGTACGAGATGCGCACGAACAGCTTGCCGATCTCGTACTGCAGCTGTGGCGGCACACGCCCTCCCCCGGCGAGCTCGACCAAGTGGGCCGGCAGGTTGATCCCGGCCGCGGCCGACAGGTACACCCAGGCGGGAAAGCGCGGGTTGATCTCGATCAGGTGATAGCCACCGCCCCGATCGCGGATCAGCTCCAGCTCGCAGCCACCGCGCCAGCCGGTCGCGGCCATGAAGCTCTGCGACAGTCGCAGCAGCGCCTCGTCGCGAATTGTCACGCCGGCCCAGCCCTTTCCCTTGTCGGTGATGAGCAGCTTCTTCATCGCCACGGCGCCCACCAGACCCCCCTGCCCATCGCCCAGCGCAACGACGTTCACCTCATCGCCGGGCACCGCGGTCTGGACGATGATCGGCAGGCCCCACTCCGCCGCGAACTTGTGGAACGCGGCCTCAGCCGCCTGCGGATCTTTGGCCAGGGTGGCGCCGTAGAACACGCCCTTGACGAAGAAGGGATAGGGCACGCGGTGGTGGACCTGCGCAAGCTCGGCCAGCGTGGTGATCACGGCGGTGGCTGGTACGCTGATCCCCGAGCGCAGACCGAGCGCGGCAAGCTGCGCCTTGCTGCGCAACTCAAGCTGCTCACGCGAGGGCAGAAATGTCGCGATGCCCATGCGACGAAGCTGCGGTCCCGCTTCGATAAAGGCCGGCAGCTCGGAATCCAGCGTCGGCACGATGACATGAAGCGGCGTGCGCGAGTGGATGTATTCGATGCGCGCGAGGAGCGGCTCCAGCCCCTGCGAAGGATAGGGCAGCAGGAACACATCCGAGACAAGATCGCGGGTGTAGATCCCAGGATCGAGCGCGTCAT
>DAORCZ010000046.1:0-18992 GCA_035345735.1 Pseudomonadota bacterium
CATCTCCGGCGCGCGTGAGCTGGTGGCGCTGCGCATCGATCCGCAGGTCATCGACCCCAAAGATCCGCAGATGCTGCAGGACCTCGTCGTCGCCGCGGTCAACCAGGGCCTGCAGAAGGCGCGCGGTCTCGAAGAGGACGAGATGCGCCGCAAGGCGCTCGACCTGGGCATCCCGCCCGGCATGCTCTAGGCGCCGATCGGCACCGACTGGCACGAGGGGGGCATGCACTCTACCGATCCCATCACGCGACTCATCCGCGAGCTCGCGCGGCTGCCCGGCATCGGCCAGAAGACCGCGACGCGGCTGGCCTTTCACATCCTGCGCTCACCGGCCCCGCAAGCTCGCGAGCTGGCGCAGGCCCTCATTGAAGTGAAGGAAAAGATCCGCCTCTGCTCGCAGTGCATGAACCTGACCGAGCAGGATCCGTGTGCCCTGTGCGCCGATCCGAGCCGCGATGGTCGCGTAGTCTGTGTGGTGGCGCATCCGCCCGACCTGCTGGCCATCGAACGGACAAGCACCTTCCGGGGTCGCTACCACGTCTTGCACGGCGTACTGTCGCCGCTCGATGGCGTCGGCCCCGACGATCTCAAGCTGCGCGAGCTGCTCTTGCGGGTCCAGGGCATCACTCCGGGTGCGGCGGCCCATCCCGCCGATGACGAGGACTCGCCGGCTCGGCCGGAAAATCCGAGCCGATCCCCACCGATCGTCGAGGTCATCGTCGCCACCAGCCCGAATGTCGAAGGGGAAGCGACGGCCATGTACATCGCGCGCATGCTCAAGCCGCTGGGCCTGCGAGTTAGCCGCATCGCCTCGGGCCTGCCGATCGGCGGCGAGCTTGAGTACGCAGACGGGGTGACCATCGCCCGCGCCCTGGAAGTCCGCCGCGAGATGTAGGCCCCTGCCCCCGCGCCACCCCCCTCCGCCCAGCCTCCTCACCCTCGCCCTGCCCCCTGCGCTTGTAAGGCTTGCAACCAACTGAGCTTCCTGATAAAAGAATCCTATTACTCTCTCGGGTCCCCCTGCCTAGGCAGGTGGATGCACGCCTAGCGCACCGCATTGGAGCAGTTAGGCGCCCCAAAGACAGAGCCACGTAAGTCGGCCAGGTAGGAGAAGCGGTCCCCATGGAAATGTTGTTCGAGGAAGAGCAGCAGCAGATCCAAGCCATCTCTGACCGCTTGCATAAAGATTCGAACGCATTAGCGGTTTTGGTCATCAACAAAGACGGCCAAGAGATAGCGCGTTCCGGACAGACTAACGACCTTGACATCACGTCACTGTCGTCGCTGTTCGCCGGCAACGTCGCCGCCACGAGTGAAATCGCCAAATTCTTAAAGGAAGAAGAATTTGGTGGCCAATTTCACGAAGGCACCAAGCAAAACGTCAATATCTCAGTCGTCGCCCGACGCGCAATTCTGGTCGTTATCTTTGACGGCCGCTCCTCATTAGGACTTGTGCGATTGCGCGTGCGTAAGGCGACTGAGGATATGTCGAAGATCTTTGATGCGCTGGTCAAGAAGATTGCCGCGCAGCAAGCAGCCGGTATCGGCGGTGGTTCGCAGCTACCGGGCGAAATCACCGATGAAGATATCGATAAGCTCTTCGGGGAATAGGCGCTAACTCGCAGTGCGAATCGCCGATAAAACACCGACGCACCCAGCGACTACGCGACAGACCAGAGCGGCGTCACTGCAGTCTAATCCCTCAACCCAGCTAGCAGGGACTCAGGTTGTCCGATGAGCTTCATCAACTACAGCGCCCGCGAGATCAACTGCAAGATCGTCTATTACGGCCCGGGTCTGTGCGGCAAGACCACAAACCTGAAGTACATCTACGAAAAGACCAACCCAGACGCCAAAGGCAAGATGATTACGCTTGCCACCGAGACCGAGCGCACGCTGTTCTTTGACTTTCTGCCCCTTTCGCTCGGCGAGATTCGTGGTTTCAAGACGCGCTTTCACCTGTACACGGTTCCCGGTCAGGTGTTCTACGACGCCAGCCGCAAGCTGATTCTGAAGGGTGTCGACGGCGTCGTGTTTGTCGCCGATTCCCAGGTGGCCCGCTTCGAGGCCAATATCGAGTCGTTGGAGAACCTGCGATTAAACCTGCAAGAGCAGGGATATAACCTCGATAAGCTGCCGTATGTAGTTCAATACAACAAGCGCGATATGCCGGAAGTCTCCTCAGTTGAGGAGCTGCGCAAAGAGCTAAACCCCAATAACGTACCGGACTTCGAAGCCGTGGCCTCTACGGGAGTCGGGGTCTTTGAGACGCTGAAGGCGGTGGCCAAGCAGGTATTGACCGAGCTTAAGCGCGGTACCGGCGGCTAGTGTGAAACCATGACCATGATGATTCCTCGGTTACGCGGCGATCTGAAGGCCACGCCAGTCGAAGACAACGATGGCGTGCTGTACTACGACGTCAACGATCCGAAGACTGGCGGCACCCTGCGCCTGTTCGATTTCGAGTGGTTGTTGGCACAGCGCCTCAACGGGCAGCAGAGCTACCCCGACCTCGCTCGCTGGACAGAGGAGCAGTTTGGCTTCTCGACGACGTCTGGCGATCTGGAGGCCTATGGCAGCAAGCTGCTAGAGCTGGGGATGGCCGAAGCGGTGGCCGCGGCTGCGATCGCCCCCGTTGCCCCGGCCCCCGTCGCGGTCGAGCCGGCCAAGCCCGCGCCCGTCGAGACGCCCGCGCCGGTTGCCGTCGAGCCGGCCAAGCCCGCAGTATCCGAGCCGGTGCGCGCCAAGCCCGAGCGCAGCGACGATGGCGACGACGTCATGGGTCGTCCCGTCATCAACCTGCCGGCCACGCGACCCGCCAGCAAGCCCGCCACCCAGCCTGAGGTCAAGGCGGTGCCAGCCCCGACTGCCAAGCCCAGCGAGCCGGCTGCCCTGCCCGAGCCGCCGCAGCCCAAACCGGTCGAGTCCGTCGTGGCCGCCCCGGTCGCTGCCCCGGTTGCTGCCCCGGCTGCCGTCGAAGCCAAGCCCGCTGTGGTCGCGGCCCCCGTCGAAAAACCAGCCGAGCCAGCCAAGGTCGAGCCGGCCAAAACAGACTCGGCGGCGCTCAGTGGTTCGCCCACCGTGCCGATCGCCACCGTGGCTGCGCCTTCTGCGAAGACGCCGGTCACCGCTGACAAACCCGCCGCGGCTGAGGTCAAGCCCAGCGAAACCAAACCGGCCGAGACCGCTCCATCGGCCAGCACACCCGTCGGCAAGACGCCCCCGCAGCCCGAGCAGGGCGGTGGGGCTGGCAAGTGGGTGGTCATCCTGCTCGTGCTCGCCGCCGTGGTTGGCGCCGCGTACTACTTCTTGGTCTACCTGCCCAAGATGAACCCGCCGGCCGTCGGCGTCCGCATGAGCGAAGCCAAGCCTGAGACGATGCCGCGCAAGTTTGCGGTGCCGGCCCAGGTCAAGCCCGCGGAGCCCGTCAACCTGAAGATCGATGCCGACGGCGATGTCGCGGAAGTCGTCGCCGAAAAGGCCGAGGTGACGCCGGAGACGGTGCTGCTGACGCTCGGCACCAAGGCCAAGCTGGAAAAAGAGTTGGCCGATGCCCGCAAGCTCGCTGCCGGTCTGCAGAAGAAGGCCGAGACGGGCAAAGGCAAGGGCAAGGCGGACGCTCAGGCCAAGCTCGACGACAAGCAGAAGCGCATCGCCGAGCTGGAAGGGCTGATCAAGAAGACGACGCTGATGGCCGCGCGCCCAGGCACGGTGGCCAAGGTGCTGGTCAAGGTGGGTCAGGCCGTCACCGCCGGGACCGAGGTGGTCGCCGTGGCTGACAAGGCGCTGGCCGCCGAGCTTCGCATGCCAGCCATGGAGGCGCAGAGCCTCAAGGTGGGCGACGAGGTGAAGCTGTTGGCGGAAGCGGGAACGGTGAGCGCGCAGGTGCTGTCGCTCAAGCCAGACGGCGATCAAACGACCGTGCAGTTCATCCTGCCCGCCGACGCCAAGGCCAAGGAAGGCGACAAGCTGAGCCTGCTCCGCGGCACCCTCGAAGGGGTGGTTCGCGTGCCCGGCACGGCGCTGGTCGAAGGGGGCAAGGTCTATGTCGCCAAGGAAGGCAAGGCCAGCCTCCGCCCTGTGACCGTCGCTGACCGCGATGGCGATAACGTCCTCTTGCAGGGACTTGCGGCCGGCGATCAGATCATCGTCAGCCGGGTTGCTGAACTCCACGAAGGCACGGCCGTGACCGCTGCCACCGCCCCGTAGTCCCCAGCTCGTTCCGCCGCGCTCCCCGCTTCCCCGCCTCGCTCCCCATTCCCTTTGCCGAGACGTCGCTCACCGCGCCTACAGCAGGCCTAGCTCGCGCAGGACGGCCGCTGTGTCGGGTGCCTTGATCGCCAGATCCCCGTCGCGGACTTGGGCCTCTTCCGACCCGCTGAGCTCGAGGTGATCGCGCAACAAGCGCAGATCGGCAGGGGTATCGCAGTCGTAAAAAAACGGCAGCAGGTAGGGACGCAGGCCCTGTTTTTTGAGTGCACGCAGGCGCTCCAGGGTCCGCGGCAGCACCTCGCCGCTGCCCCAGGGCATGGGCGCAGCAAACAGGCTAAGCTCGGCCTGACGCATGCCGACCAGGTAGTAGCCGCCGTCGCTGGCCGGCCCAAGCACAACGTCCGAGTGCTTGGCCAAAGCCGCCGCTGCGGTCGCCAGGTAGCCCGGCGGCAGCGTCGGTGAGTCGGTGCCAACCAAGACCACTCCGACTGGCGGCTCCCCATGCGAGTCGTGGCGCACAAGCTCGCTCTTGATCGCCTGCCCCATGCGCTCGCCGAGGTCAGCGCCCTGCTGCTGGCGAAGATCGTAGCCATACTCTGCGGCCAGACGCTGCAGGCAGGGATGCCCGACGGAATCGCTGGCATCGGCAGCGTAGAGCACGCGCCGCCTATAGCCCGCAAGCTGCCCCTTGCGCAGCACATCCGCGACGAAGGCCTGGTGTAGCTGGGCCGCCGTCTCGGGCGACAGCAAGCGCCCAAGCGCCGCCTGTGTCAGCGCCGCATCACTACGAAAGAGCCGGGTCTTCACCTGGCCCGGCACCGGCGCACGGGCAAAGACCACGAGGGTACAGTCGGCCATCGGCAGTCCCCACGCCCCTTAGCTCGATCGGTTCAGGGTGTAGTGCGAGAGCGCCTGCAGGACCTGCGTGCCGCTGCCCAGCGAACCCAGGCCGATCAAGGGCTGCAGACCGGCTGTCATGACCGTCTCGGCATGCGCCCGCGCGCCCTCGACGCCCAGCAGATCGACATAGGTCGTTTTGCCCTTCTCGCGATCCGAGCCAGGGTCCTTGCCCAGCGTCGCCAGGTCCGCCGTGACATCCAGGACGTCATCGATGATCTGGAAGGCCAGACCCAGCGCTTCGCCATAGCCAGCGAGGTGCTGCAAGAAGGCCGGCGCAGGTGAAGCCAGCCGCGCGCCCGCACACAGGGAGACGCTCAGCAGCGCCCCGGTTTTGAGGCCGTGCAGGTGGCGCAGGGTCTGCAGATCGACCTTCTGTCCCGTCGCGCTGAAGTCGATGGCCTGCCCGCCGACCATACCGGCGGCCCCAGCGGCTCGCGCCAGCATCGCCGCCACTTCGACCACCGCCGCGGGCGGGGCCGAGCTTGTGCAGGCCAGGGCAAAGGCCTCTGTCAGCAGGGCATCGCCGGCCAGGATGGCCATGGCCTCGCCGAAGACCTTGTGATTGGTCGGTCGGCCGCGCCGGAAGTCATCGTTGTCCATGGCCGGCAGATCGTCATGAATCAGCGAATAGGTGTGGATCATCTCGACGGCGCAGGCAACGGGCAGAGCGACGTTCAAATCGACGCTCGATGCAGCCGTCCCCAGGCTGGCGCAGGCCAGCTCGTAGCCGGCGAGCGCCAGAATCGGACGCAGGCGTTTGCCACCCGCAAGCAGCGAATAGGCCATCGCCTCGCGCAGCCTGTCGGGCACCCCGGGGCTATCGACCTGTAGGCGCGCTAGCTCGGCTTCGATGAGCGCGCGGCGGGTCGACAGGTAGTGCTCGAGATCAAACAACGGGGGGGTCAACATGGGGCCCCTTCATACACGAAAGCGCGCGCTGTCCGACGAAAAAAGCGGCAAATTGGCCCCTGCTTGTCAGCCCCCCATGATAAGCAAGCGGCATGTTCAATCGCACCGCTTCCCTAGCGCTTTGCCTGGCGGTTGTGGCGACGGCCGCGGCGGGCTGCAGCAACAATTCGCAGCACGCGCTGACCCTGATCCCGCCGATTGCCGACCCCTGCGATCCTGCGCGCGAGCCAGGCTGCAAGCCGACGTATGACAGCTGCGAGTCGCTCAACCTCAAGACCCTGAGCATCGAGGTCGGGATCTTTGCCCGCGCCAAGACCGAGCTGCCCTGCCCTGCCGATTTGGGATCGGGCGCAGCGACGGTGAACGTGGCCTACAGCCCGGGCGAAGACTTCTACATGATCGATGCCAGCTACAGCCGCAACATGGAAAAGCAGAGCCTGACCGCCGGTCCCTTCCTGGAGAGCGATCGCGAATGGCGCATCGTTCTTAAGTAATCCCGTCAGCAGAGATTGAGTATCGTGTGGGGTCTGCGACAGAAAACCCATCTGTCGTTAGGCTCAAGGGTGACCTATGCGCGCACAAACAAGTCCCGACCTACCCTCGCCCAGCGAGCTGTTCATCGTCGGTTTCGACGGCCACAGCCCACCTGAGTCGCTGCGCCAACGCTTCGCCCAGGGCGACTATGCCGGCCTGATCTTCTTCGCCCGCAACTTCGCAAGTCCGCTCGACGTCAGTGCAATCGCCGACTTGATGGACGGCCTGCTCGACGGGTATCACCCCAGCCCGGAAGTGACGTGGAGCGATCCGCAGGACCTCCGCGAGGCCGAAGGCGGGAGCAAGGCGCTGGCTCGCCTGCCACCGATCCTGTCGATCGACCACGAGGGCGGGCGGGTGCAGCGACTCAAGGCGCCGCTCACCGTCTGGCCGCCGATGTCGGTGCTGGCTGCCCAGCCGCCGCGCGTCGCGGAAGAGGTCGGCCGGGCCATGGCCAGCGAGCTGCAGGCCCTGGGCTTCAACCTCAACTTCGCGCCGGTGATGGATGTCCACACCAACCCCGATAACCCGATCATCGGCGATCGCGCCTTTGGCTCGACGGCGAAGGCGGCCAGCGAACGGGCCCTGGCCTTCTTGCGCGGCCTGGAGGCGAGCGGCTGCCTGCGCGGCTGTGGCAAGCACTTCCCCGGGCATGGCGACACACAGACCGACTCGCATCACGCGCTGCCGGTGGTGCCGCATGACGAAGCGCGGCTGCGCGCCGTCGAGCTTGCGCCCTTTGCCGAGGCGATCGGCGGCACCCCGTCCCCGAACTTGGTCGGTCAGCTGGGCATGATCATGACGGCGCACGTCGTGTATCCGGCGATCGATCGAAGGCCGGCGACGCTGTCGCGGCGCTGGCTGACCGACATCTTGCGCGGCGAGCTGGGCTTTGCCGGCGTCATCCTGTCCGATGATCTCGACATGAAGGCGCTGCAGGCCGAAAACCTGGCTGAGGCGGGCCTTACGCTGCGCGACGAGGGCGACGTGGTTGTCGAGAGCCTGCTCGCCGGCTGCGACGCCTTCCTGCTGTGCCGCGATCCCGATCGCCAGACCCGAGCCGAGGAGGCTCTGCGGCGAGCCGCCCAGGATCGCCCCGAGGTACGAGCCCGCCTGATCGAAAGCGTGCGGCGCCTGCGGCGCTTCCGCGCCACGCTGTCCTGGCCCTGCCCCGATCGCGTGGCCCTAGGCCGCCTGCCGCATGCTCAGCACCAAGCTCTGCGCGAGCGGCTGCTGCTGTCGCTGCACTAGCTCGACGCGGGGCTAGCCGGGGTGGTTGTCGAACTCACCGAACACGCCGCGCAGCGTGTCGGCGATCTCACCGAGGGTGGCCTGGGCTTTGACGGCGTTCAAGATGGCGACCATGAGGTTGTTTTCGCTGCTCGCCTCGCGCTCGGCGGCGGTCTTGAGCGCAGCCAGCGCCTGGCGCAGCGTGCGGCCTCGCGTCTCGTCGGAGTTTCGCTCGGCGCGGTAGCTCTGCACGGCCTGGGCGCGCGCGGTTTCGAGCCGCGCGTCCAGCTTGTGCAGGCCGGCCATCGGCGGCTCTTTGATGACGAAGTCGTTGACGCCGACCACGATGCGGGCCTTGCTCTCGACGGAGCGCTGGTATTCGTAGGCGCGACCTTCGATCTCGCGTTGCGGGTACTGCCGCTCGATCGCCGCCACCATGCCGCCTAGCTCGTCGATGCGCTCGATGTAGCGGGTGGCGCCGGCTTCGATGGCATCGGTCAGCGCCTCGACGGCAAAGCTGCCGGCCAGGGGATCGACAAAGTCGGCAACGCCCGACTCGTGCGCCAGCACCTGCTGCGTGCGCAGCGCCAAGAGCGCCGACTGCTCGCTGGGCAGCGCCAGGGCTTCGTCGTAGGCGTTGACGTGCAAGCTCTGACAGCCGCCGAGCACGGCCCCCAGCGCCTGCACGCTGTTGCGCACCGTATTGGTCAGTGGCTGCTGCGCCGTCAGCATCGAGCCCGCCGTCTGGGCATGGAAGCGCAGCATGCAGCTCTTTTCGTCTTTTGCCGCAAAGCGCTGACGCATGATGCGTGCCCACAGCCGGCGCGCGGCGCGGAACTTGGCGACCTCTTCGATCAGGTTGTTGTGGGCGTTGAAGAAAAACGACAGGCGCGGCGCAAATTCATCGACGTTGAGGCCCACCGCGATCGCCGCGTCGACGTAGGCGATGGCATCGGCCAGCGTGAACGCCACTTCCTGCACCGCGTCGCAGCCGGCCTCGCGAATGTGGTAGCCGCTGATCGAGATGGTGTTCCACTGCGGCAATTCGGCGTGACAGAAGCGAAACAGGTCGGTGATCAAGCGCAGCGACGGACGCGGCGGGTAAATATAGGTCCCGCGCGCCATGTATTCCTTCAGGATGTCGTTCTGCACCGTGCCGCCGAGCGCCTGGCGTGGGGTACCTCGCTCGTCAGCGACCGCGATGTAAAACGCCAAGAGCGTGGTCGCGGTGGCGTTGATGGTCATCGAGGTGGTGATGGCATCGAGCGGCAGCCCATCGAGCAGCACGCGCATATCGGCCAGGCTGGCGATCGAGACGCCGACCCGCCCGACCTCGCCCCGCGACAGCGGATGATCGGGATCGTGGCCCATCTGCGTCGGCAGATCGAAGGCCACCGACAGCCCGGTCTGCCCGCCTTGCAGCAGGTACTTGTAGCGACGATTCGACTCTTCGGCGCTGCCAAAGCCGGCGTACTGGCGCATCGTCCACAGGCGGCCGCGATACATGGTGGGCTGCACGCCGCGGGTGTAGGGAAACTCGCCCGGTAGGCCCAAAAGGGACAACTCGCCGGTCGCCTCCGTCGCGCTGGGCGAGTCGCCCGCTTCGTCGGCCAGCCGGCTATCCAGGCCGGTGTAGACATCCCGGATCTCAAGCCCCGCGTCGGTCTGGTAGCGTGCACGACGCAGGGGAGCCCGACGGGTCTGGCGATCCAGGCGCTCGCGCCAAGCCTGCAGCCGACGCGTCAGCGCGGCCTGCGCCGGCCGCGGAGCCGGGCTCGGGGCAGCGGTGGACGACGATCCGGCAACAGGCTCCGACGGCTGGGCCGGGGCGGACGCGGATGCGGATGCGGATGCGGATGCGGATGGACGACCAGTCTCGGTTTTCGACATCGCCACGAAGCTATCACGCGGCCCGCGCGCCTACCACGCTGTGCCGCAATGTCAAGCGTGAAGCGCCATTAGGCGACCTGCTGCCTACCCTGCCCAGGGAAATAGACCCGCCTAGCCTCAGCGATTCTGGCGAGCCGAGGTAGCCCGTGCGAGCCCAGGCGGGTTCATAGCCGTTCGCTCCGCGTCCTTGCTACACTGAAGACCCCGCGTGTCGACGCGCGCCACATTAGGAGGGGTCTGTGGCCGAGCAACAGGGTAGCAAGCAGTCCAGCCAGGCAAATCAGCCAGCTATCGATACCGATAACGACTGGCTCAATGACTTCGGAGGTGGGTTTGAGAGTCCCGCCGACGAGCCCGGCGGCGAGCCGGCTGAGTCCTCGCCGAGCTCTCCACCCAGTCCAGCCCAGGTGAGCGCCGCCGCTGCGCCAGCCGCCGCTGCACCACCGCCCCCGGCTGCGCCAGCGCCGGCCGCTGCTCCGCCAGCCGCCGCGCGACCGGCTAGCCCGACGGCTCCTAGCCCTGCGGCTCGGCCCGCCAGTGCAGAAGCACGTCCGGCGGCTGCCCCGGCGAACCCAGGGGGCAGCGGCAACGAAGGACGCGAGCGCGATGCCTTCAACCGCGATGCGCAGCGCCTGGCGAATGCCCGCGACTGGAACGCTCTTGCGAACCTGATGCGCGGAGCCATCGACAGCGCCGGCTGGGCCAAGCCCACCGAAGTGCGCACGACGCTGCTCGCCGATCTGGCGCGCATCTATCGCGATCGCCTCAACGACATCGCGAGTGCTGAGCTGCAGTTCCGCAAGCTGCGCGATCTGGTGCCGAATCATCCAGAAGCGCTGGACTTCTTGACGCAGCGCTATCGCGAGCGGGGCGACTATCGCGCGCTCTACGATCTGCGAGCCGGCGCGGTCGAGGCCACCTGGGATCCGCAGCAGCGCCTGGAGTGGACGCGCGAAGCGGCCGGGATTGCCGCCGATCAGCTGCGCTCACCCGATCTGGTCATCGATGCCTGGGAGCGCCTGTTCCGACTGGGGGATGCCGAGGATGTCGCGGCTGCCGCGCTGTCGGAAGCGTATCGCCAGGCTCGCCGCTGGGATCGCCTGGCCGATTTCCTGTCGCGACGCGCCAGCAGCCAGTCGGGTACGGCGCAAGTCGTACTGCTGCGCGAGCTGGCCGAGGTCTATCTATCCGGTCTGGGTCAGCACGATCAGGCGGCCGAGGTGCTATCGCGCATCCTGGCCACTCGACCCACCGATCCGATCGCCAACCTGACGCTGGCCCGCGTCCACGCGGCGCGCAAAGACTGGGAAGGTCTGTCCCAGCTGGCGACGCGATCGCTCGACGGCTGCGATGCCGCCACCGTGCTGGATGTCCGTCGCGTGATCGCCGAAGCCCTGCGCGGAGCGGGCGAGCTGAAGCGGGCGGCGGTGGTCTACAACCTGATCCTCGAAGTCTCGCCGCAAGAAGCCGAGGCATGGAAGGGCACCGAGGAGTATCTCGTTGCCTATAACAAGCTGGAGGCGCTGGTGGCCTTCCTCGCCAAGCGCGCCGAAGTGGCGGCTAGCGACGAAGAGCGCTCGGCGCTCCTGGGACGGGCGGCGACGATTGCGGCGCAGCAGCTCGACAACCCACGGCTGGCGATCAACCTGCAAGAACGTCGCGCCAACCTGCCGAGCTCGCGCATAGAAGCGCTGAACGCGCTGGTTACGCTCTACGATGCGGTGGGCGAAGAGGGGCAAGAGGGGCTGCGCAGCGCGCTGGAGCGCCAGCTGGCCCTGACCGCGAACCCGCAGAACCGCATCGATCTATTGCGTCGCTTGGGCGCGCACTCGATGCACCGCCTGCAGGATGACGCCAGCGCCGAAGAGTGCTGGCAGCAGCTGCTGTCGGCGGTTCCCGACGATCGCGAAGTCCGGGACGAGCTGGCGGCGCTTTACCGCAAGCGCGGCGACTTCACCGCTGTGGATCGCGCGCTGACCGCGCAGGCCTGGCGCAGCCCGAGCGATGCCGATCTGCTGGCCATCTGGCGTGCCGTCGCGCAGAACGTGCAAGACAACATCGGCGATGCCAAGCGCGCCGTGGCGGCCTGGCAGCGAGTGCTGGATCTGGCGCCAGGGGATGCAGCCGCGCTGTCGGCGCTGATCCCGCACTATCGATCGCTGGGTCGCACGCGCGAGCTGATCGCAGCGCTAGAAGCCGAGCTGCGCATCGCCCCCAGCCTGGAGGCGCGGGTCGCATCGTCCATGGAGATCGCCCGGCTGTGGGAAGCCGAAGGTGATCGCGCGGCAGCCGTTGCGGCCTTGGAGCGCGTGCTGCGCTGGTCGCCGGCCTGCACGCCGGCCCTGCAGGCCCTGGCCCGCTTGCGTATCGACGAGCCGAGCGTCCTTTTGGGTGCGACCGATGTCGCGCTGGCCAGCCTGGGCGAAGACGCGCCGCGACAGCTGCGCAGTGCCGAGCTGCAGCTGGTGCCCAGCGATGACGCGCTCGGTCGCTTCTTTGCGCTGCGCCGTCTGCTGCAGGCGCTGGGGCCCGACTCGGGGCTGCGCTCGCAGCTGGTGCGGGTGGCCGGCGAAGCCAACGCTTATGGCGAGCTAGCCGCCCTGATCACCGATCTGGCCGCCGCCGCCACCGAGCCCGAGACGCGCGCGACCTATCTGCACGAGCTGGCCGCGCTGTACGAAGAGAAGCTGCAGGATCCGCCCCGCGCCTTCGTCACCCTCAGCATGGCCCGCCAGGCGACGCTGCGTGGCCGCGACCTGAGCGAGATTCAGCCGCTGCTGCGCTTGGCCGAAGCCACGGGGCGCATCGAAGACGCGCTGGCCCTGCTGGAAGTGGCGACAGTGGCAAGCGCGCCGCTGGAACTGCGCCGGGCGGCGATTCAGAAGCGCCTGTCGCTGTGCGAGACCCGCCTGGGCAACCCCGAGCGGGCCTTCCACGAAGCGGTGCGCCTGGTGCGCCTGAACCCCCACGATGCGACGGCGCTGGCCGAAGTGCAGCGCCTGGCGGCAGCGGCCAAGCTGTGGCGATCGCTCGATGCCCTGTACGCCGAGCTGTGGGATCGCGCCGAGACCGATGCCGAGCGCATTGCCATCGTCCGGGCGCGCCACGTGCTGGCCGCGGGCGAGCTGGCCAATCCGCTGTCGGCCCTCGATCACTTGCTGGTGCTGTACCGGCTCGATCCCGATCAGCCGGGCCTGGAAGATCAGCTGCTCAGTGCGGCGGAGACGCTCGGCGTCTGGCGTCGCGTGCTGCCGATCGTCGAAGCGCGCGTCCGCGCCGAAGCCAGTCATCCCGATCGCGCTGCCGCCAGCGCCCCCGAGCTGGCCCGGGTGGCCCGGCTTTACGAAGAACGCTGCGGGGATCGCATGCGAGCCTTCGAGCTCTACGCCGAGTCGGTGGTGTTGTCGTCGCAGCCTCAGCCCGATGTGGAAGCTCGCCTGCAGGCGCTGACCGATTCTTCCATGCAGTCGGTGCTGGCCAATGTCCTGCGCACTGCCGCCGCGCGGGCGGTCGATCCGGCCCGGGCCCACGATCTGCTGGTGCGCATCGCCGCGCTGTACGAGTCCCTGGATCTGGCCGATCTGGCTCGCGACATCCATCAGCGCATCGTGCAGCTGCAGCCGCGGGCGATTCCGTCTCTGCGCGTGCTGATCGCCTATCGCCGCGAGCGCGAGCTGCATCGCGAGCTGCGTGACGCCCTGCAGCAGCTGCTCTCGGCCCAGGCCGATGCGCCGCAAGAGGAGCGCATTGCCATCCAGCTAGAGATCGCTGCGCTGTCGCAAGAGAAGCTCGGCGATGCCGAGACCGCGCTTTCGACCTACGCCCAGATCCTGGAGCTGGACGCGCAGAACGCCGCCGCACTGGAAGGCATCCGCGCCCTGACCGCCGGCAACATTCCACCGGCGCTGGAGCTGCGCCGCCTGCGCATCGAGCTGTCGCGCGCGACTGGCGATGCCCGCGTGGCGATGCTGCTGGCCTGTGCTCGACTTCAGCGGGAAGCGCTCGACGATCCCGAGGGCGCACTCAAGACCCTGCGCGAGCTGTTGGCCGAAACGGGAGCCAGCGGGCCGGGCTACGAGCCGTTGTCGCAAGCCCTGCGAGCCCGCGGGGCCTGGGGCGAGCTGGTCGAGCTGATGGAGGGCCGCGCTGCCGATACCGAGACCGCCGAGGATCGCATCGAGATCCTCAAGCAGGCCATCCTGCTCTCCGAAGAGCACACGAGTGCGGTGGGACAGGCCCAGCGCGAGCGGCTGTACCGCGCGCTGCTCTTGCTCCAGCCGGAAGACAACGAGCTGCGCTGGCGGCTCTTGCGGCTGCTGCGAGACGGTGGTCGCTATCAGGAGCTGGCCGACGAGCTGGCCGGTCTGGCGGCGCTCACTCGCCATGCCAGCTCGGATGCGCAGTCGCTGCGCTTCTTTGAGAACGAGCTGACGCGGCTTCTCGATCTGCGGCTCAACCGGACGCCGAACGCTGAGGCGCGCTTGACCACCCGCAGCGAGCGCGCACCGCAGGATCCCGAGCCGATTTTGTGGCTGGCTTCGATCAAGGGACGCAAGGGCGATCGCGCCGCTTACATGACGCTGCGCGAGCGCCACGCCAAGCTCTTGCCGCCGACTCTGGGCGCGCTGGTGCTGTGTCACTTGGCCGAGCTGTGCGACGACAATGGTGGCCTGGCCGAGCAGGTGCTGGGCTACTACCGCACGGCGCGCACGCTGGATCTCGACTGCAAGCCCGCCGCCGAGGGCATGAAGGCGCTGGGACGACGCATCAAGACCTGGCGACAGGCCGCCGCCCTGCTGCCCGATGCCGATGAGCGCGAGCTGTCGGCACAGGCGCGCTCGGCCCGCTTGCGTCAGAAGGCCGAGACCGCTGCCGATGCCCGCCAGGCCGCGCAGTGGCTGGAGCGAGCGGTGGCGATGACGATGGACGACTACAGCGCCTGGGATGCCCTGGCCGATGCCTACACCCGCGCGGGAGACATGAGTCGCGCGGTGTTCGCACGCCGGGAAGCCCTGGCCGCCTTCGGCCGCGTCACGCCCCCTGGCCCCGATACCGTCAGCACGCATGCTTCACGCGTTGAGGAAGTGGCGAGCACCGTGCGCCAAGCCGGTGACGAAGTCGAAGCCGAGCGCCTGTTCCTGCGGGCGCATGCGCTGGATCCAACGCTGCCGCGCGCGGCCTTGGCCGTCGCCGAGTCGCGCTTGGCTGCCGGCCATGTGCAGCTCGCCTACGACCTGTACGATCACGTGCTCAACGGCCCGGTGGCGCTGAATCCCCCCGAGCGCCTGCGCGCCACGTACCAGCGGGGTCTGCTGGCCGCGCAGCAAGGACGTCGCGATCAGGCGATTGCCGATCTGCGCGCCGGTCTGCGCATCGATCCGCTGCATCCGGGACTCTTGCAGGTGCTGGCCGATGTCCTGGCCGACACCAACCGACCGGCCTCGGCGGTTCAGCACTACGAGCAGGCGCTCCTGGTCGCAGCCGAAGCCGAGCAGCGCGGACGCCTGTATGCCCGCTTGGCCCGCATGTGGGACGGCCGTCTGCACGAGGCCGACGAAGCCGGGGTCTGCTACGACCTGGCGGTGCGCGCCGGCGTGTCCGATGCCGACGTCATGCGCAGCGCGCTGGCCTACTACCAGCGCAGTGGGCTGCGCGAGCGAGCAGCCGCGATCATCGATGAGCTGCTGCAGCGCGCAACGGCTCCCGAAGAGCTGGCCGCGCTGTGGACGCAGCGCGCTCAGATCGCGCTCGACACCGACGAAGCGAAGGCCATGGAAGCCTTCGATATGGCGCTGTCGTACGACCCCGCGTACACCCCGGCGGTCGACGGCCTGCTGACCGTGCTAGAGCGCCGCGGCGAGTGGCAGCAAGTGGTCGATATCCTGGAAGCACGAGCCGATGGCAGCCCTGCCCCGGATCGCGCCCGCGCCCTGCGCCACCTGGCGCGCGTCTCGCTGCACCACCTGGGCGATCGCGAGCGGGCCGCCAACTATCTGCGGACCGTCACCACGCTCTCGCCTGAGCGCGAGGACTATCAGCAGCTCCTTGAGCTCTTGGCCGACACGCCGGAAAACCAGGCCGAGCGGCAAGAGATCAACGTGGCGCTGATTGCCCTTGGCGAGCCCGCGATGCCGATGCTGCTAGAGATGGGGCAGCGGATGGCGGCCGCCGGTCGACGTCGCTATGCCTGGGCCATCCTGTCGCCTCTTTCGGCAGCGGTGTATTCCGACGCGACGCTGAAGGCCACGGTCATGGCGCTGCGCAAGGAGTTCGAGAAGCCGGATCTGCCCTCGCTGGTCAGCCGCGACACCTATCGTCGGGTGCTCGCCAGTCCGCTCACGCCGGAGCTGCTGGAGGTCCTAGAGCGCGTCGATCGTCAGGTCCAGGCCCCCCGTCGCGCCGCCGAGTCGCTGGCTGGCGCGCGCGCTACCCGTCTGGATCAGAAGACCGGCATGGGCAAGGCCTTCGTTGCCGTCGCCGAGCGCATCGGTATCGACGGTGCGCAGCTCACCCGCATCGACGAGCTGCCCGAGACCTTCCGGCTGCTCTCCGATGACGCCCTGCACGTCGTGGTGCGCAGCGAGCTTCTGGTATCGATGTCACCCGGCGAGATCCCGGCGCTGTTCGCGCTTGCGCTGGAGCAAGGTCGCCCCGGTCTGCGCCTGTTTACGCAGGGCAGCCTGGAAGATCGGCAGCGGCTCTGCGCCGCGCTTCTGGCCGCGGCCGGAATCGTGGTCGGCGATGACAGCGATCCGCTCTACGCCGAGGTCGCAGCGGCGGTGGGTCCCGAAGGACAGCAGGTGCTGCTCACTGCCGGCTTGGTCAGCGATGTCGAGGTCTTGACCGCTCGCCTCAGCGAAGCCGCGCACGAGACCGCGCGCCGAGTGTCGTTCCTGGTCAGCGGCGAGCTGCGCATGGCGGCCCGCCTGCTTACCCGCATCGACGACGGACAGCCCAAGCCGCCCAGCGCCGGCAAGCTGGAGGACCTCTCCGAGTACTTCAGCAGCACCCCGGCTCTGCGCGGTCGCGTCGCCTTCGTGCTCTCGCCGATCTGCGCCGCCCAGTTCGAATAGCCCGCCTCGCGTCGCCACCGCCGCGCCCGCGGCGATCTCTCAGCCCATCACGAAGCGCACCTCGGCCCCGCTGGGCCAGGTGCACCTGCGCGACAGCGGCAGCCCGCGTCGCTACGGCCGCATCAGCTTGTAAAGCAGAGTGCCAGAGAGGTAGCGCGTCCGCAGCACGCCGATCTGCAGGTCCGCCCCGTCGGCCACATTGACACCCGGGCCGTTGGGCAGCGCCGTCGTGGCCCCGACCTTGGTCGGGTTGCGCGTTTCGTACGAAAAGATCTGCGCCGTGCCGCCCCCCTGCACCAGGTAGGCATGGACCTTGGACACCGAAGGGTTCAAAAGCACGACGTCGTTGTTGGCGGCCCGCCCGATCAGGATGCGATCCGTCCAGGGATTGCGCGGGCTCTTGGTCAGCGCATGCAGCTCATAGTTCTGGGGCTGGCTGCGGACATCGGCATCGCTGATGCGCAGGAGCGCCGGGTTGAGTGCATCAGCGGTCATCGCGGCGGAGGGCGCGATGGTTTCAAACAGCATGTTTTTCGGCGGTCCCGCCTTCCTGGCCTCGACCAGCAGCCAGCTGTGCGGATAGGCCGCCAGAAACTGCTGCAGCGTCTGCTTGGCGGCTTCGGCCGCGACGCTTGAGTAGGGCTTTCCAGACGACACGCGCTCGCTCCGTCCCGGCCTACGGTTCGACGTGGCTGGCGTCGCGATGAATCTCATCCGCGGCGCCCTCAGTCGTCGACGCGGCGGCGGGGACCTCGCTCGGCTCGGCCGCTACATCCGCGGCGGCCTCGTTCGCTGGGGCCAAGGAAGCCGTCGCGCGAGCCGTCTCAACCTCAGCTGCCGGCGCAATCGACGCCGGAGCCGGGGCGGGTTCGGGCGCGGCTTCGGGTTCGGGCTCGGACGCGGCGACCGGGGCCACCGCGACAGCAGCCGCTGCGACGACCGGGGGGGGAGCCGCCTGGGCCGGCGCGACGGGCTCTGCCGCAGCCTGAGCAGCCTCGCGACGACCGGCATCTCCAAGCTCGGCCAGCAGGCGCGCGAACGGCTCCGACGGGTCACGCCCTAGCCCGGCCAAGTGCTTCTCCATCGCCGACAGCATGCGCCGCACATCCAGCTTGTCGCGGGCCGTACGAACGATTGCGCGCGCCGCCTGCAAGGCCGCCTGATGCCCCGGTGCGCCCGCCCCATCCGGAAGCTGCGGCTCGATACCGCGAGCGAGCTGAAATGTGTAGGCGCGGACGAAGCCGATTAGGTGGGCGTTCAGTCTCTCGATGGCAGTCGGCAGTGACATATCCGTGTCTCTCCTTGCGGGGTGCCTCGTTGGCCCGACTCTGGGATCTGTCCCCTCCCCCGACGGGACTGGCGCGTGTAGCCGATGGCCAAGCCCTCCCAGCAAGCTCCTGGGTGCGTGTCCTAGGCCCGCCCCAGCGGCCCCCCTAGGACGCGGTCAAGCAGGGGTTTTGAACCATAAAAAATACATGACCCGTATTACTTATTCTATGAATTTCACGATAAAATAACCGCGATGAACCATATCGTTCGGGGCCGTTTGCTCCTCAACGTGACCATCGCGGCGGTGCTCATCGGCGCGCTGTTTCTGCTCACGACAGGTGGGCAGGCTGGCATCGGTTATCTGGCGGGTCTCTCGGTGGTGCTGATCACCGTGAACACCTACCTGTCGATGCGCACCAACACCCAGATCAGCGGGCTGCGCTCGGCGCTGCAGCGGATGGCCAGCGGCGACTTTGCCGATCCGGTGCCGCTGTCCGCCGACGAGCCGCTGGGCAGCGTCGCTGAGCTTCTGGAGCGCCTGCGCAAGCAGCAGCACCTGCAGCATCAGGAGATCGTCCGCCAGATCGGCACGCAGTCCAAGATGTCGGGCGATATCGAGTCGGTGCTGACCGAGCTACGCGCCTCGATCCAGGGCCAGATGTCGGCGCTGGAAGAGACCAGCGCTTCGCTGCACGAGATGACCACCTCGGCCAAGCAGATCGCGCAGTCGGTCGAGACGCTGGCCCGCGGCGCCGAAGAGTCGAGCTCGTCGATCCTGGAGATGGCGGCGAGCAACGACGAAGTCGCCGAGAACATGGTCAACCTGGCCTCTGCCGTGCAGGAATCCGCCACGTCGATCGAGGAGATGACCTACTCGATCCGCGAGGTCGCCAAGAACGTCGAAGCCCTGTCCGCCACCGCCGAAGAGACCAGCTCGTCGATGAACGAGATGGACATCTCGATCCGCCAGGTCGA
>DAORCZ010000047.1:0-2390 GCA_035345735.1 Pseudomonadota bacterium
GGATGTGCTGCCCATCCTTTCGCACATTGAGTGCATCAACGGCGGCACCGGTTCGTTCTACGTCGTCGCCGATCTGAGCGGGGTGACCAGCATCGCCCCCGAGTCCCGTCGCGTCGCCAGCAAATGGCCGGCGATCGGTCGCGCTGGGGGCACCGCAGTGATCGGCGCCAGTCTGCTAACGCAGACCCTGGTCACGCTGGTGTCGCGTGCCAACAGTCTGCTTTCTGGGGTGAAGAAGCGGGCGGGGGTGGCCTTCTTCAAGAGCGAAGGCGAAGCGGTGGCGTGGCTGTCGAGTCTGCGGGAGCCGCAGGCCGGCTCGGGCTAGTCGTGCCAGATCACGATCTTGCGGGCGCTGTACCAGGTGTCGATGTTGTCCGAGTAGGCTTTTTCGACGACGTCGCGCTTGAGCTTCATCGTCGGGGTGAGGAAGCCGTTTTCGATGGCCCACTCATCCTTGACGATGACCGCGCACTGTAGCTGTTCCCACTCTTCGACCTCGCGGTTGACGCGGCCCACCAGGTCGTTGATCGCGGCCTCGATCTCGCTCTTCAGGCTGCCGCTCGCGTTGTCCTTCAGTTGCTTGCGCAGCGTCTCGGACAGCATGATCAGCACGAACGGCTGCGGCTGGCCCGAGCCCATGACGCAGGACATCTCGATGTGGGTGTGGGCGTTGATCAGGTTTTCGATCGGCACCGGCGCGACGTACTTGCCCTTGCTGGTCTTGAACAGCTCTTTGACGCGGCCGGTGATCTTCAGGCGGCCTTCGCTATCGATCTCGCCGCGATCGCCGGTCTTGAGGAAGCCGTCATCGGTGAAGGCGGCCTTGGTTAGCTCGGGCTCTTTGTGATAGCCGATCATGTTGCCGGGGCTCTTGATCAGCACCTCGCCCTCGGGGCTGATCTTGCACTCGACGCCCGGCATGGTGTTGCCGACGTAGCCGACGCGGGCCCGGCCCGGCATCGAGACGTGCGAGTAGGCGAAGTTTTCGCTCATCGCATAGCCTTCGAGTAGCTCCAGCCCGAGGTCGCGATACCACTGGATCAGCTCGGGGGCGATCGGCGCTGAGCCCGACACCGCGAGGCGGCACTGATCAAGCCCGAGGCCGGTCAGGATCTTCTTTTTGATCACGCCGGACAGGATGGGAATGCGCAAGAGCGTGTTCAGCTTCTTCTGCGGCATCTTCTTCAGCACGCCCTGCTGAAACTTCAGCCACAGCCGCGGCACCGAGTGGAACACCGTCGGTCGCGCCCGCTGCACGTCCTGCACGAAGGTCTCTAGCGACTCGGCGAAGAAGATGCGGAAGCCGAGGTAAAGCGAGATCGACTCGACGACCAGGCGCTCAAAGACGTGGGCCAGCGGCAGGTACGACAGCACGCGGTCGGTGGGCTGCAGGTGCAGCGCCGCCTGTCCGCCTTTCACCGAGCAGGTGATGGTGCGGAAGGTGTGGACCACGCCCTTGGGCTGACCGGTGCTGCCCGAGGTGTAGAGCATGAGCGCGCGGTCATCGGGCTCGCGCGTCGGGTTGCCCTCGATCGGCTCGGTCTTGGCGATGAGGTCGTCCCAGGTTGGGAAGCTGGTCTTGGGCGACAGCGGGAAGCTGATGCAGGGCAGGCCCTCGGGCACGCCTTGCTTGAGTTCCTGATCCCAGGTGTCGAGCTTGCCGACGAACAGCAGCTTGGCTTCGCTGTGCTCCAGGATGTAGCGGATGGTCTTGGTGTTGACCGTCGGATAGATGGCGACGGAGACATAGCCGGCCATCCAGATAGCCAGCTCGGAGAGGATGAAGTGGGCGCAGTTCTTCGAGACGATGGCGATGGTTGCGCCCTTGGGAAAACCCAACGACTGCAGGTGACGGGCCATGCGGCGGGCTTCGTCTACGGTTCGCGCCCAGGTGTAGTCGCGCGTCGCGCCGCCGCCCATCGGCTGCGTCATGTACACCGCGCTCCCGCGCTCGCTGCCCCAGCGATACACCCGCTGGAGCACCAGATCGTTCGCATCGAGTTGCATGGTCTTCTCCATGGCCCCTATCGTCCCCGATGCTGCCGTCCGCAGGCAAGCATCATTACAAGAGTGTCATCTTCCGCCGCCATCAGCGCCCATGGCGGGGGCTAGGGGCGCGCTTGCAAAGGGCTTTGCCCTCGCTGCGTCGGTTCGGATATAAGTGCAGAGGTGACGCAAGCAGGCACAGGACAGGGGGACCTACCGCAGGCAGGAGGGGGTCGAGTACTCGACGGCAAGGCGATCGCGGTGACGGTGCGGGCGGAAGCGGCCGAGCGGGTGACGGCGCTGCGCCAGGCCGGCATCGTGCCCGGGCTGGCCGTCGTGCTGGTCGGCGAGGACCCCGCCTCGCAGGTGTATGTCCGCAACAAGACGCGGGCCTGTGACGAGGT
>DAORCZ010000047.1:2490-4492 GCA_035345735.1 Pseudomonadota bacterium
AGGACCCCGCCTCGCAGGTGTATGTCCGCAACAAGACGCGGGCCTGTGACGAGGTCGGCCTGGTCCACTTTGACCACCGCCTGCCGGCAACAACGACCCAGCCCGAGCTAGAGGCGCTGATCGACGGCCTGAACGCCGACCCGCGGGTGCACGGCATCCTGGTGCAGCTTCCCTTGCCGGCTGGGCTCGACAGCGCGGCGCTGCTTGCGCGCATCGATCCGCGAAAAGATGTCGACGGCCTGCTGCCTGAAAACATCGGCCGCTTGTGGAGCGGGGCGCCGCGCTTTGTGCCCTGCACGCCGCTGGGCGTGATGCGTCTTCTGCGCGAAGCCGGGACGCCGCTTTCTGGGGCGCACGCCGTCGTCATCGGTCGCTCGGCGCTCGTCGGCAAGCCGGTGGCGGCGCTGCTCATCGCGCAGAACGCAACGGTGACCCTCTGCCACTCGCACACCCGCGATCTGCCGAGCCTGGTTCGCAGCGCCGATATCGTCATCGCCGCCGTCGGCAAGCCGGGGCTTGTCGTCGGGAACTGGATCAAGCCGGGGGCCACCGTCATTGACGTCGGCATCAACCGCCTGCCCGACGGCCGCCTGGTTGGCGATGTCGACTTCGAGGGCGCCCGCCAGCGCGCCGCCGCCATCACCCCGGTCCCTGGCGGCGTCGGCCCCCTGACCATCGCGATGCTGCTGCACAACACGCTGGTGGCTGCGGCGCAGACCTAGGCGACGGAAGCCTCCCGGTTGCGGTCAGCGCTTCACCGGCACCTGCTGGTCCGGCGCGGCGATCGCGACGCCCCCACCTACTAGCCCCACCACCAGCGCAAGCCCGGCGGCGATCCCGAGAGTTTTCCTCTCATCATCACGGCCTAGCTGGCCGACATAGGGCAGGCCGATCCCGAGTGTGAGGGCCGATGCTCCGAGCGCGTAGGCGACGGTGCCGCCGCCGACGCCGAGCACTATGCCGATGATGCGCAGCGGGTTGGTCGTGAGGCGGTACCCAGTAGGCCCGGCGAGGTGCGCCCAGCTGTAGACGGGTTGGCGGTATTGCGGGGCGGCGCCGACCAGGGCGGGAGGATTCTTCGTCGAGGTCGCTCTAGGCGGGGCCTGCACGGCCTCGATGTGCTCGATGTCGGCGAGGGCAGCTGAGCCTTCGGCCTTGTCGTCGAGCCAGCGACAGCGAGTGGTCTCGGCGCTGCAGGACAGGTCCCAGACCAGCCGAGGTGCCATTCCGCGCTGGAACAGGCGGTGCGCACGTTTGTCCGGGTCGGGGCGATCGAGCCAGGATGCATCGGCGGCGGTGACGCTCTGATCGGTCTGTCGTCGAATGCCCTGTGCCTGCCGGTTGGTGCCGCTGGGCAAAAGGGGCAGGGCCATGTCGTACCGCGCCAGCCCGTCCGACCGCCGCAGCATCAGGATGCCCTGCTGTAGCTGCATCGAATCGACCGCGACGGTGGGTTCCAGGAGCCAGGCGACGTAGGGATAGCGCGCCAGCGTCACATCGATGACCGCGACGCCGTGCTGCAAAAGGACGATGGCCGCCGGAAACCGCAAGAGCACGGGGCTGCGAGCCAGTGCCGGCAGGGTTGCCACCCCCAGGAGTTTTTCGTCGCTGCCGTTCTTGCGGAGGACTTCGAAGCGCGTGCCCGAGGTGCGATACACCAGCCGATCGGCGGAGCCATCCACGAACGCCGCTAGCGTCCAGACCTCCTCAAGCGGAGCGTCCTCGGGCTGGCGACGGATCGGGGATGTGACCCCGGGCTGCTGCGGCGGCGGGGCGGCAACCAGGTCGTGCTCAGGCTCATCGAGATACACCGCATCGATGCGCTGGATGTCCTCGATGAGCACGGCGCGCCCATCGCAGAACAAAGATCCGTCGGGCAGGCGATGCAAGCGACCGACCCGGTGCTCGCCGGAGCGCAGCCAGATCCGGCGACCGCTGGGCGCATCTGCCGGAAACTGCGGCAGACCCTGGGCCGAGAGCGGTGGCGGGACCGGGGGATAGA
>DAORCZ010000047.1:4592-18899 GCA_035345735.1 Pseudomonadota bacterium
GCCGGAAACTGCGGCAGACCCTGGGCCGAGAGCGGTGGCGGGACCGGGGGATAGAAGCGGCGCGGTGCGATGCGGCGGCGCTCCGGTCCCAGGGGGCGCAGCGGCTGCGCGAGGTCGTAAACCAGCGGCCCCTTCAGCGTCCCAAGCTGCAGGCGGTCTTGCCATAGCGATAGCGAAAGGACGCTGCGATCTTTGGCCAGCTGCCAGACGATGTAGGGGTCGGTGGGCACGCCGATGTCGACGACCAGCACGCCCTCACCCTCCACCGTCACGTACGCTGCCTGCCCAAGCAACAGCGGGACCTCGCGGGACGGCGCCGGCAGCCTCAAGGAGGCCAGGGGGACTTCGCCAGCCAGATCGCTGCGCAAGATGCGCAAGTGAAGGCCACTGACTTCCACGCGCAGGGTGCTGGTCGTTGTCCCGCCCTCGTCCGGTTCGCGGGTGACGGGCGGCGTTTGGGGGGCGGCTGCGGCGCTAGGTTCGTCGCCGGCACTCGTGCCCTGGCCGCTGAGCAGCGCCCCTAGAAAGATGCCTAGCTGCAGAATGCGCCATGCCGTCATGACAGCCCTCCCCTCGACGTCACTGTCGGATCCTCGGGAACGCCGTGGCGGTGGCCTCCCCCCGGAAGGAATCGGCAGCAAACCCTGTGCCGCGGACCCAGTGCACGCTGGGACCGGCGGCAAGCCAGGCTGGCCTCCCGCGAATGCGACGCTCGCGCGGACTGGCGGCTGGCGCTACCCGCTGAGGGGTGCGCGCAAGTCTTGCGCTCTACCCGGCCTAGGATCTGGTTACGTATAAACCGACGACCAGTGGCGAGGCATGACGTTCTTTACGTAGCAGGCTCGATGTCGGGCGGCAGGCGGCGCTTCCCCCGCGGCGCGAAGGCCAGGTACAGGCCGCTTAGCGAGGCGGCGACGAGCAGCAGGCCGGCGGCGAGGAGCAGGAGGTAGCTGTAGTAGGGGCCGGGGCCGAGGCTGAAGCGCCAGACGTGCAGGCCGAAGTAGGCGGCGCGGATGAACCAGTGGATGCGCTCGGCGCGGATGATCACTTCGCCGGTGCGGGGCGAGATGTAGATGTCGCTGCCGTCGCTGATGGCGACGCGATAGGCGGGCAGCTCGAAGTCGGCGAGGTAGACCAGGCTGGGCTGGCTCTGCAGGGTGGCGGACAGGGCGCGGGTGCCTTGCGGGGCGGCGGCGTCGGCGATGCGCAGGGCCTCGTCGCGCTCGATGCCGGGGATGATCTGGCCGCTCTCGCCGTCGATCAAAACGGGGGTCGGCGGGCTGGCAAAATGCACGATGTAGCGGGGGGCGCCGACGGTGTGCGTCCACTCTAGGCGCTGCGGGTCGGAGCGACCCTGGGTGGCGAGCAGAGCCAGCACCTGCGGCAGGCTGGCGAGGTGCGGCTGGTCGATGGGCGGCGGCTTGCGCGCCGGGGGCTTGCGGGTGTCGCGGGCCCAGTTCTTCCACGCCAAAAACGATCCCGAAAGGCCCCACAGCAGGCAGGGCAGGCAGACGGCCAGCGCAAGGAACTTGTGGAGTTTTCGTGCGGTCATGCGCGGCCTCTTAGGCGAAGTATTCGTCGAGCGAGAAGTAGCGCTCGCCGGTGTCGCAGAGCACGGTGACCACGACGCTGCCTTCGCCTAGCTCGGCGGCCACCTGCATGGCGACGTGAACGGCGGCGCCGGCCGAGATGCCGACCAGCAGGCCCTCCTGTCGCGCCAGACGCTGCTTGGTGCGATAGGCGACGGCATCGTCGATGACCCGCACCTCGCTGATCAGGCCGCGATCGAGGATGGCGGGGACAAAGCCGGCGCCGATGCCCTGGATGCGATGCGGCCCCGCCTTGCCTCCCGACAACACCGCCGAGCCGCGCGGCTCGACGGCGATCAAGCGCACATCGGGGAAGCGCCGCCGCAGCACCTGGCCGACGCCGG
Source organism: Pseudomonadota bacterium (assembly GCA_035345735.1). Classification (GTDB taxonomy): domain Bacteria; phylum Myxococcota_A; class Polyangia; order Palsa-1104; family JAEUJZ01; genus JAEUJZ01. The sequence continues at coordinate 6,526 of DAORCZ010000047.1, forward strand.
TCAGCGTGCCGCCCGTGCCGACGCCGGCGACGAAAGCATCGATGCGGGCAGGCACAGACCATCGCCGGTCGATGTCATCGCTTGCCGCCGCCAGCTGATCGATCTGCGTCAGGATCTCGGGGCCGGTGGTGCGGACGTGGGCCTCGGGATTGTTGGGGTTTCTAAACTGCTGCGGCATGAAGTAGCGGCTGTCGCTGCGCGCGAGCGCCTCGGCCCGCTCGACGGCCCCGGCCATGTCCAGGCGCTCGGGCGTGAGCACCAGATCGGCGCCATAGGCCGCAAGCAGGCTGCGGCGCTCTAGGCTCATCGACTCGGGCATGGTCAGCACCAGCTTGTAGCCCTTGACGGCGCAGACGATGGACAGCCCGATGCCGGTATTGCCCGAGGTCGGCTCGACGATGATCGACTCGCCGGGGCGGATCAGGCCGTCGCGCTCGGCGGCCTCGATCATCGATAAGGCAATGCGGTCCTTGATGCTGCCGCCGGGGTTCTGCTGCTCGCACTTGCAGAGCACGGCGCCGCTGCCCGGCTCAGGCAGGCGACGCAGGCGCAGGAGCGGAGTTCCGCCGATGAGAGACAGCAGGTTCGGGACGGCGCAGATGGGCTGTGGCACGTCCCCTTTCTACCGCGAATCCCGAGGGGAGCGCAGCAGGCTCGTGCGCGGGTGGGTGGCAAAGAAGGGGGTTGCCGGCGGCCCGTCGGGCTTATTCGCGGTGCGGGCGCTCGCGGCGCAGGGTGACGAGGGTGGCGCCGAAGCTACCGGCCGACTCGTCGGCGTTGCGGATGGCTTCGACCCGCGGGTCGCGCCCCAGGATCTTGCGGACGTGGGCCCGCAGGATGCCGCGGCCCTTGCCGTGGATGATGCGCAGCTCGTGGATCTGACGGGCCAGGCACTCGCTGATGTAGTCGGGCAGCAGCTCGCGCACTTCGTCGGGACGGAAGGTGTGCAGGTCCAGCGTGCCGTCGATGGGCAGGACCACGCCATCGGCAGATAGCCCCGCCTCGTCGTCGCTGTCGTCGTCTATTTCTTCTTCGGAGCGCTCGTCAGGCATGGCGGCAGGCGCTGGCTGGGGATGGGGGGCACGCGGCAGCTTCATTGCAGTAGCATCTTGCGACAAAGCTCGACTCTCGGATCAAGGAGCACTGGATGTCCACCGACCCCGCCGCCCCCCACCCACATATGGTGTTTGTCCGTCGCTATCTCGATGCGCTGGAGCGCGGCGCAATCGGTGCCGAGCTGGCGGAGTTTTACACCCCCGACGTCGAGCAGCGTGAGTACCCGAACCGCTTGGTGCCCACAGGTGCCAGCCGCGATCTCGCCGGCCTCCTGCACAGCGCCGAGCGCGGCCAACAGGTCGTCGCGTCGCAGCGCTACCACATCCGCAGCGGGGTGGTCAGTGGTGACACCGTGGCCCTGGAGGTCGACTGGTCGGCGCGCCTGCGCGTGGCCATCGCCAGTCTGGCCGCCGGCGACGAGATGCGTGCCGCCTTTGCCGTCTTCATCACCCTGCGCGACGGCCGCATCGCCAGGCAGCACAACTACGACTGCTTCGAGCCGTTCTAGCCAGCCGCATTTTTGGCGCCCCCCCGGCGAGCGCGACCGGCCGACCGCTTACGGCGCATAAGCCGGGCTGGTGATTGGCGTTGACGCCATTTTCCGCAGTCGTGAAAATGGCAAACATGGACAACTCTCTGGCCTCGATCCCTCCCGACAAAGAGCTCTCCTATGGCAAGGCGAAGTTCCACCTGTGGTATCCCAGCCCCTATGTCATGCGGCTCGCCGCGTTTGGTTATGGCGAGGCTCCGCTGGTCGCGCTGGTAACCAAAGAGATGGACGAGGCCGGTCGCAAGGCGGGCCGACCCATCGCCGTCTTCACCGACGACCGTGGTCTGACTGGCTATGAGCCGGCCTACCGCCAGGCGTTTGAGGGCTGGGTGTACGGCTGCTGGGATCGGGTCGCTTCGATCCACCTTTTGGTCGACTCGGCAGTCGTCGAGATGGGCATGGCGGTGGTCAGCATGAAGATCGGCGACCGCGGCATCTACGAGATGTATCGCGACTACCCGGACTGGCTGGCGCGCTATCAGGCGGCGCTTGCGGAGGCTGGGAAGTAGGCCCACGCCGTCGGCCCGATGGGGCGTGGGGCCGACGACGGCAATCGCGATATGGGATGGCTGCACCGCCATAGATTCTGGCTGCGCCAGCAGGCGCCAAGCGCGGTGGCGCTGTTGGCTCTTTACGTCGCGGTCTTCGTCCAGCTGTTCGCGCTGGCCACGGCGGCAGCGCCTGCGGGTGGGGGAAGTCGGGCCGGCGCGATTGCGCTGTGGCTGCTGTTTTTGGCGGTGGTGACGACCGCGGTCGGGCTGCTGGCGCGTTATGCCCATCGCCGTCTGCAAAGCCGGCTAGAGCGTCTGCGCTTCTTGGCGAGCCCGCACCTGCCAGCCGGTCACGATGCCGAACTGACTGGCGCGGTGGCGCCCATTAGCTTGGCCGGCGTCGGCGAAAGTCAGGAGACCGATTCGCACGATGTCCTGGCTCAGGCCGAGGCCGCGCAGCAGGCGGTGCAGCAGCAGTTCGAAGCCCTGCGCCACGCTGCCTGGCAGCGCAGCGGCGAGCTTTGCACCGCGGCTCAGCGGGTGATTCAGTCGTTGGAGCAGGTGGTTCACATCGCACGGCAGCCGGTCGACCAGACGGCGATCAGCATCGAGACGACGTCGTCGAACGCCATCGTTCTCGCCGAGCGAGCCAAGGAAGCGCACGAGTTTACCGACAGCGCACGGGCCCATGCCGAGCAGGGCGTCAAGGTGGTCGATTCCGCCGGGCGCGAGATCCAGCGCGTCTCGGAGATCGTCGATCAGTCAGCGCAGACGTTGCAGCTGCTTTACAACAAGACCTCCAGCATCTCGTCCATCGTCGGCGTGATCAAAGACGTCGCGGATCAGACCAAGGTACTGTCGCTCAACGCCGCCATCGAAGCGGCGCGGGCTGGCAAGCACGGCGGCGGCTTTTCGGCTGTGGCCGACGCGGTGCGGCGCCTGGCTGATCGCACGGCGCAGTCGACGCGACAGGTCAGCACCATCATCGAAGGCATCGAGCAAGAGACGCAGCGCGCGATGTCGACGATGCAGCAGGCCCTGCAAGGCGTGGTGTCGATCCTCGCGCTGTCCCGACAGGCCGGTCAGGTGCTGCAGCAGATCCAAGCCGGGGCCAAGGCCAGCGAGAGCACGGTGCGCGGCATCGCCGACGCAACCGCGGAGCTGAAGTCAGCCAGCCTGAGCCTGGCTTCGCAGATCAGCAGCCTGGCGCAGGGGGTGCGGCAGGGCAACCGGCTGTCGCAGCGCGCGGTCAGCGATGCTCGCGAGCTTCTGACCGGTATCGAGGGCCTGCGGCAGCAGCTATCGCCGAACGACAAGCCGAGCCACAGCCTAGATTGAGGTCGGCTGGTGTCGTCGCTTCCAGACGACGGCATCGATGATGTAGTGGTGGAAGGTCAGGGTCAGGCCGATCGTGATGACCGTGGGGACGACGCTCTTGAACACGGTGTCCAGCCCGTAACCCAGCCAGGGCAGCAGGTAGTAAAACGGCATGGCGAGCACGATCGAGGCCGCGAAGTACAGCCCCGCCCGTCGCCAGCCCGGCTGCACCAGCCACGACAGGGCCGGCGTCTGCGGATCGACACCGCTCGCAAAGCGCCGCCGGTTGTACTGCCACACGAACACGATGTACTGCACGTTGTGCCAGACGTTGACCAGCAGCCAGCCCGAGCACAGGTCATCGATCAGCACGTAGCCAAACAGGTAGATGAGCAGGTGCGACAGCATGTACAGCGTGTGGCCCAACGCAAGCTGTCCCCGACGGTAGGCGACGAAGCGGGTGTAGAAGAAGTAGAGCCACAGGCCACAGCTTGGGATCGCGGCCAGCGTGACCAAGAGGCGTGGCACCGGCGGCAGCCAGAAGGGTAGTGATAGGAACTCGTCAGGCCGCCCGGCGCAGCGGTGGAGAAAGCCCCAGATCGGCACCGACCACAGCGTGATCTCAGACAGCCGCGGCGAGTCCCAAGGCATGCCGCCGGCCCGCTGCCGATACTGCTGCGCTAGGCCCCAGCTTTGGCGCACGGTGTGGTGAAACTGGCCGAAGAAATACAGCACGTACACGCCGGTCAGGCCCCCGGCCCGCCCGACGGCGTAGAGCGCCAGCAGCACAAACGGCGGCACCAGCCAGCTGAGGCGACGATAGCGGCTGCGATCCTCGGGCCGGCCCCACAGGCGGGTGTAGGTCGCGACAAGGTGCTCGTAGCCGAACAGCCAGGTGTGCACCGCCAGCATCGACATGAACAGGCTGGAATCCAGCACCGTCAGCCCAGACATCGCGGCCGCCAGAAGGGCAATGCCGAAGATGAAGGGAAGATCGAAGGCAGCGCTGTGGAGCCAGCCCGGACTCGGCCGTGAGGCGGGGGTGTGGGGCGTGTGCATGCGGGCCGTGCCCTATTTTCGCCGCGCCATCCGGCGGCGCGATAGCAAAAACCGCCGCCCCGGCTAGGGCCCGATCCGGCTTCAGCTTTTGTTGCATCGCCGGTGTGGGGAGGGGGGCAGGGCGGGGGTGCCGTCGTCAGGCTTGCATCCGCGGCGGCGACTCGTTATGCATCGTTCGCCTGGCGACGTGCGGCGGGTGTCGCGCCAGGTGGCAAGGTGAGCCATGACGAAGATCTTGTTGGTCGAGGATGAGCCAGATTTGCAGAGCCTCCTCGAATTTAATCTGCGGGAAGCGGGCTACGACGTGTTGGCCACGGCACGGGGGGGCGAGGCGGTGAGCCTGTGTCAGAGCGAGCGGCCCGATCTGGTGCTGCTCGATCTGATGCTGCCGGACATTCCGGGTACGCAGGTCTGTCGCACGTTGCGCAGCAGTCCCGAGCTACGACAGACGCCGGTGATCATGCTGACCGCGCGCGGCGAAGAGATCGATCGCGTGGTCGGCTTTGAAGTCGGGGCCGATGACTACGTGGTCAAGCCGTTCAGCGTGCGTGAGCTTCTGCTGCGCATCCAGGCGGTGCTGCGGCGCCAGGTCCAGGCCGGCGCTCCCGTCGAAACCGTACGCCCAGCGGTCGAGGAGGATGCCGCGGTCCTGCACATCGATGATCTGCGCATCGACTCGCGGACCCATCGCGTCTACATCCGCGATGCCGAGGTGCGCCTGACTGCGCTGGAGTTTCGCCTGCTGTGGACGCTGGCCAGCCAGCCGGGTCACGTGCTGAGCCGCAGTCACTTGCTGGAGCACGTCTGGAACATGGATCCCCACATCACCACGCGCACTGTCGATACCCACATCAAGCGCCTGCGGGAAAAGATCGGCGTGGTGGGGGATGCCATCGAGACCGTGCGCGGCGTGGGCTATCGCCTGGTGCGGCGACCGTCGGGGGCGTCGGCGTGAGGCTGGGTATCCGCAGCAAGCTGTTTCTGCTGTCGCTGGGGCTGATTGCTCTGTCCCTGGCCATCGCCTACAGCGTGCTGCGGCCGACGTTGGACCGCATGATCTTCGAGCGCATCGCTGGCGATCTGAACGTCCGCTTGCACCTGGTGGCTGACGCGGCAGGTGGCGCCGGGCTGTCGCTCAGCGAGCCGCGGCGTTGGCAGGCCACAGCGGGTCGCTTGGCGCAGCTAGCCGATGCGCGCGTGACCCTGCTATCGCAAGATGGGGTGCTGCGCGGCGACTCTGAGGTCGCTGAGGGCGAGCTGACCCGCGTCGAGAATCACTCGGGTCGGCCCGAGATCCGCGACACCTTGGCGGGACTGCACGCCGGCTTTCAGCCCGGCCGCGCTGCGGTCAGTCAGGCCACGCGCTACAGCGCGACGCTGCGTCAGCGCATGTTGTACGTCGCGATGCCGTTTGCCCTTGCCGATGGCGCGCCGGCCATCGCTCGTTTGGCGATGCCGCTTTTGGCCATCGATCGGGCGATGGACAAGCTGCACCTGGCGCTGATCTTGGCGACGGTGCTTTCGCTGCTGGTGGCGGTGTTGATGTCGAGCATCGCGGCGCACTTGGCAGCCCGCAGCCTGCGCCTCCTGACCACCATTGCCACCCGCATGGCGGGTGGAGATCTCAGCCCCCGCGCCCAGCCCAGCCCGCACGAAGATGACGAGCTGGCGACCCTGGGGCGCGGGTTGGATCGCTTGGCCTCGTCGCTGGCGGCGGCGCTGGCGGTGCGGCGCGACTTCGTCGCCAATGCCTCGCATGAGCTGCGTACGCCGCTCGCCTCGCTGTGTACCGCGGTCGAGACCTTGCGGGCCAGCGCGGGCCGCGACCCGCAGAAGAGCGAGCACTTCTTGGAGATCATCAGCCGCAACGCCGACCGCCTGCATCGCTTGGTCGATGATCTGTTGGATCTATCGCGCATCGAGTCGCCGACTTTTCAGCTGCCGCTCGCGCCGCTGTCGATCGACGAGCCGCTGTCGCACGTGCTGGGTCTGGTGCAGCCGCGCGCCGAGGGGAAAGGCATGGTCATCTCGCTCGATCTGCCGAACCCGCCGCCGCTGGTTTTGGCTGAGCGCCGGGCTGTCGAACAAGTGCTCAGCAACCTGCTCGACAACGCGCTCAAGTACGGCTCGCCGTCGAGCCCGATTCGCCTGGCCGCCGAGCAGCAGAAAAAGGGCGGGCGCGGCTATCTGCGCTTTACCGTCACCGATCACGGCGCCGGCATCCCGGCCGAGCACCTGCCGCGACTGTTCGAGCGCTTCTACCGCGTCGATCCCGGGCGCTCGCGAGCCCTCGGCGGCACCGGCTTGGGCTTGGCCATCGTCAAGCACTTGGTCGAAGCGATGGGGGGTGAAGTCGGCGTCAGCAGCACCCTGGGGGTCGGGTCGACCTTTTCGTTCACGCTGCCGCTCGCGCCAGCGCAGCCCGGCGAGCGCTGATCGTCCGGCGAGGTTCGGGGGCCCCGCGCATCGCTAGAAGAACGCGGCGGTAAAGCCCGCGGTGGTGCTGTAACCGTAGGCGGGGGTGGCGCTGCCGCGACCGTCGATTTGCCATTCCAAGAGCAGCGGATGCGACTCAAAGAAGAAGCCGAGTCCGAGGTCGCGAGTCGCCATGCCAAAGACATCGATGCGCACCGGCACGCCGAGCGCGGCGAACGAATAGCGACCCAGCGGATAGTGCTGCGGCTCGGCCAAGACATCGATGCCTGCCCCTGAATCGATGCGCCCCCGCAGGTCGGCGCGGTGGGCATCGGGGTCGGGCACGCTTTCGTTCTGCGGCTCGGTCGGGGTGATGTTGCTACCAAGCTGCAGGCTGGCTGCCAGGCTGGCGGTGACGAACCAGCGGCCGCGTCGGCTCTCGGGCGCGAAGGCGGCCGGCGGACGAGTCAGGTAGACACCCAGGCCGACCGGGGCCAGGGTCAAGCCCAGCAGGTTGCCCCCGCCCCCGATCGACCAGAAGTTGGTCACGGTCAGGCGGGCCGAGGGCGCGAAGAACACCCGACCCTGCCCGATGTAGCGGTAACCCAGGTACACCGGTACATCCTTGCGCGAGCCCTGGATCGACGGCAGCCACTGTAGCTGCGCCCGCACCGCGCCTTGGTTTTCCCAGCCTGCTCCCCCCTCGAATACGTGGACGGCGTGGGCGCGAGCCGCGGGGAAGAGGATCAGCGCAAAGAGGAGGACGGCGTGGGCGAGCGAGGGCAGGGCAGGGGGCAGACGGCAGGGGCGGGGGGCAGATGCGGGCATGACATCACCTTGGGCTGTGGGGGAGCGAGCAACATCAGCGCTCGCGGGATGAAACACCGCCAGCGGCCAGATTTGTTACTCGACCTTGCCCTCGCTTCGTCACTCGTTTTCCTGGACGAATGACCGTCGCTGACGAAGTCCGCCCCCCGCCCCGCGAGCCCGCCTTGGGTTACGGCGTGACGTTGAGCAACAGGCTGATGTAGCCGCTGCCCTCGGCGCCAAAGAGCAGATCGGGCTTGCCGTCCTGGTTGTGATCGGCGACGGCGATCGGGCCACTTACGGGGCGCGCCAGGCTCAGCTTCGATGGGAAAAAGCTGCCATCGCCGAAGCCAAGGAAGAGCTGGAGCTGCCGGGCCCCATCGGCCGCGACGACCAGATCGAGCTTGCCATCGGCGTCGAGATCGCCGACCGAAAGATCGCTGGGGAAGGCGCCGACCGGCAGCGACACCGCCGCCGCGAAGCGACCTGTACCCTGGCCGAGCAGGATCGACAGGCTGTTGCTGTCCGAGTTCGCGGTCACCAGATCTGGCTTGCCATCGTCGTTGAAGTCGCCGCTGACCAAGGCCACTGGCTGATTGCCGACCGCGACGCTGCTGGCGGTGCCGAAGGTGCCGGCCGTGGTCGCGCTCTGCAGAAGCAAAGAGACGCTGGCGCTGTCGGTGTTGCTGACCGCGAGATCCGGTCGGCCATCGCCATTCCAGTCGCCGACCACCACCGCCGTGGGATACTTGCCGACCGTATAGCTCTTGGCGGCGGCGAACGCGCCTCCGCTGTTGAGGTGCACCGTGACGCTGTCGCTGTCGTAGTTCACCACCGCCAGGTCCGGCTTGAGATCGCCGTTGAGATCGGCGGCGACGACCGCGGTCGGGCTGTTGCGGGTGGCGTAGTTCTTCTGCGGCTGGAACGTGCCATCGCCATTGCCCAAAAGCAGGCTGAGGTTGTTGGTGTCGTAGTTGGTGACCACCAGATCCTGCTTGCCGTCGCCGTTGACGTCAGCCGCGGCGAGCGCGGTGGGGCTCTTGCCGACCGTGTTCATGCGCGGCGTGTCGTAAAGCCCCGCGCCATTGCCGAGCAGTACTGAGACGCTGCCGAGCCCGAAGTTGGCGACCGCCAGATCGGGCTTGCCATCGCCGTTCCAGTCGGCGCTGAGGATCGCGGAGCTGCCCGAACCTCCGCTTGGAATCGACTGGCCATCTTGAAACGCGCCGGCCCCATTGCCGGGCAGGACCAGGAGCCCATAGACGTTGTTGCTGACCAGCAGATCGACCTTGCCATCGCCGTCGAAGTCACCGGGTGCAGCCGAGTCGGCGCCATAGCTGCTGGGGATGCCGCGCAGCGCGCTCAGGGTGCCGTCGCCGTTGCCCGAAGCCAGGGTGAACGACGTGGCGCTGCTGCTCCAGGTGGAGCCTCCGGTGAGGACATCCAGCTTGCCATCGCCATCGAAGTTGCCGAGGAAGACCAGCTCAGGATAGCCGCCGACGGAATAGCTGACGGGCGGCTGCGTCTTGCCATCGCCCAGGCCGAGGAGCACATGCGCTCGCCCATCCGTGCTGGTCACCACCAGATCGACTTTGCCGTCGGCGTTGAGATCCCCCGCGGCGAGCCCGCGCGCACTCGGCAGCGTGATCAGATTGCTCGCGGTGGCGAAGGTGCCGTCACCGTTGCCAAGGGCTGCGTACAGGCCAGAACTCGACGAGTCGATCGACACCAGATCGAGCTTCTTGTCGTTGTTCAGATCGACGAGCTTCAGCCCCCGTGGCGAGCGCGCGCCGCCGCTAAACGTCGTCGCGGTCTTGAACGTGCCGTCACCATTGCCGACAAATAGGCTGAGGGTATCGCTGCCCCAGTCCATGGTGATGAGGTCGATCTTGCCGTCGCCGTTGACGTCTCCCGTGGCCAGCGAGTCGGGATAGCGCCCAGCGGCATAGGCCACGGCGGGCTGGAACGAGCCATCGCCATTCCCCACCAGCACACTGATCGAGTTGCTGTACTCGTTAGCGACCACGACGTCGAGCTTGCCGTCGCTGTTTACGTCCAAGAGGGTCGGCACGCGCGGCGTCCGTCCCACTGCATTGGAGCGCGGCGCAGCGAAGCTGTGGTTGCCGTTTCCGAGCAGCACCTCGACCGAGGCGGACGAGCAGACCACGGCGTCGAGCTTGCCGTCCTTGTTCAGATCACCGACCGCGACTCCGTCCGTGTTGGCCATCGGCGTCACGCGCGGCGGCCGCACCGCCAGGTCATCAGAGTAGTAGGCAAACAGATCATTGCGCTCGACGAAGCGGCCATCGGGCAGGGTGATGCGCACCGGCACGCGCCCCAGCGAGCCCGGCTTGGCCGGCAGCGAGACCTTCAGCTGCGTCGACGAGACGACCGTGACACCGCTTACCGGGGTGCCGGCAAACTGCACCGTGACGCCGGGTCGGAAGTTACGCCCGGTCAGCACGATATCGACAAAGCCGGTATCCGGACCCAGGGCGGGATCGACGCGGGTGAGGGCCGGCGGGCGTCCCGACACCGCGGTCTCGTCCAGCCCCGGAGGCGGGGATAGCGAGGCCGCACGGAGCGCGCCTTGCAGACGGTCACTCTCGTCACCGGCAAGTGGATTGGCCAGCTCATCTCCGGGCAGGCCGCAGGCCAGAAGCCACAGGGCGCCGGCTCCCGGCAGCAGGCGACAAAAGGTTCGCGATGATCGAACAGAGTTCTTCACAGGGTCCTCCTCGTCAGGTTGGTTTCGGTCGGGTTTTCGGCAGCAGGACAAGGCTGGTGGGCCGCCAAGATGAGAGCGAAAGATAGCGCGCGGCTCTGACGTTCCCTCTTGGCCAAGGGGGATGTCCGGGAGCGATGACGTGCAGACTTCACCGCGGAAGACGGTGGAGGCGGAGGATCGGCAGAGGCGGAAAGGGATGCGCGAGAGTCGGTGGGGGAGGGCGGGGCGAGGCTGCTACATCTGCTGCTGAAGCTCGGCGATTTGAGCCTTGGCAGCAGCGGTGCCGGCTTTCTTGTAGGCCTCGATGGCCTTCTTGCGCAGCGCCTTGGCTTTCTTCTCGCTCTCTTGCTCGGCCCACAGCTGATAGGCCTGTCCGAGCGTCATGTACACGCCCTTGCTGGGGCTGATTTCCAGCACGCCGATGAGGGCCTGGATCGCTTTATCGTACTCGCCGCGGCTGAGCAGCTTCTCGGTGCTCTCTAGCGTCTTTTTGACGCGGGCCTGCTGCTCGCGGGGGTCCAGCACTTCGGCTGGCTCGCCGGCGGGGGCGGCGGCGCTATCGGGCTTGGCGGCTGTCTTGGTCGCATCAGCTGGGGGCGTCGTCGCTGCTTTGGCTGGCGCCGCCAGGTCTGGGGTCGCGGGCTGAGCAAGATCGCGAGGCACCTGCAGATCGACCCGCACGGCCAGATCCTGCGGCTTCATGTCGATCGCCGCGCCCAGGTCGGCGGCGCTCCCTCCCGCCATGTCACCGGCCGCGGCGGGTGCACCAGGATCGGCGGCAGGGGCCTCGGCAGCCGCTTCGCCTGGCTCGGTCGGCTCGACGGGCTCGGGAGGCGGCGGGGGCAGCAGCTTGGCCAGCAGGTTGCGGGCGCGCGAGCGGACCACCACATCCGAGTCGTCGGAAAGCCCGCGGATGATCGGCAGACCCGAGGCACTGCCATCGGCCGGAGCCCAGCCAGCGATCACTTCGATGACCTTCTGTCGCACCGTGCCCGCCGGATCCTTGGCCGCGCGCTGCAGCACCGGCAGCGCATCCTTCACCGGCAAGCTGGCGCTCGTCTCGACGACGTTGGCTCGCACCTCGGCATCCTCAACAGCGAGCAGCTTTTCCAGATCCTTGGGCGGCGCCACTTCTTCGCCGAGCTTCTTGAGGAAGCCATAGGCTTTGAAGCCGTTGACGCCACCTCCCTTGAGCCCTTCGCGCAGCACCGGCACCGCGTCTTTGTTGCCCTGATCGGCCAGCGCGCAAGCAGCGCGGAAGCGCACCGCGAACACCTTGTCCGCCAAGAGCGCCGTCAGGCCCGACTTGTTGAGCTCGGGATCGGCGGTGGCTTCTTCGATGGCCAGCGCTTTGATCTCCGGATCGTCCGCGGCCAGGCCCTGCTTCAGCTTGTCTTTGCGGCTGTCATCGCCCATGCGCAGCAGCGTGGCGGCGGCCACCACCGACTCGGCCGCATCGGCGCCGTCGGCGCGCGCCGTCAGCGCCTGCTGCAGCTGTTTCTGCGTCGCGGCATCGATCGGTTGCTCGCCCTTCTGCTTCAGATGCGAGCTGACCTTGCCGATGGATCGCAGGACGTTCAGGCGTACCTCGCGGTTGTCATCCGCGATCGCACCGCCCAGCACCGCGATGGCGCTGCGATCTTTGGTTCGCCCCAGCGCGCTCGCGGCGCTTTTGCGGACTTCCAGGCGCGCGTCCTTCATTGCCTGGCCGAGCAGCGGGACCGCGCGCGTGGGATCGGCATCGCCAAGCATCGCCACCGCCGACTCGCGCACGGCCCAGTTGTCATCGGTGAGTGCGGCCTGCGCCCAAGCCAGCGATAGCTCGGCGAGCACCGCCGGATCGCCGCTCGCCAGCCTGAGGATGGCACCGCCTTCGGCCTGTCGCAGGAGCGGACTCTGATATGAGGCGACCCGTCAAGGTATCTGAAGCAGTGTCTGCTTCGATTTTGTA
>DAORCZ010000048.1:0-18539 GCA_035345735.1 Pseudomonadota bacterium
GCACGATGGTGCTCAAGCGGTGGGCAATGACGACCCGGGTGGCGCTGAGCTGTTCGATGCTCTGGCTGATCGCGGCCTGGCTCTGGTTGTCCAGAGCACTGGTCGCTTCATCCAAGAACAGGATGCGCGGCTTGTGGACGACGGCGCGCGCGATCAGCAAGCGCTGACGCTGCCCGCCCGATAGGGATCCACCCCCAGCTTGCAGTGGCGTATGCAGACCCATGGGCAGCCGCGCCAGGTCAGCATCCAGGCTGGCGACCCGGGCCGCTTCGTTGGCGCCTGCGACGGAGAGACCGGCAGACCCCACGATGTTTTCGAAGATCGATCCCTCAAAGATCTTTCCGTCTTGCAGCACGACGCCCAGCTGACGCCGAACCTCGCAGACATCAAGAGTCTGCAGATCTTGGCCATCGTAGTAGAGCGCACCCGAGCTAGGCTTTTCAAAGCCTAGAAGCAGGCGCAAGAGCGTGGACTTGCCGCTGCCTGAGGGGCCGGTAATGGCTACGAACTCGCCTGCTTCGATGCGCAGATTGACGTCGTCCAGGATCGCCGGGCCATCAGGCTGATAGCGAAACGAGACATGCGCCAGCTCAAGCTCGCCGCGCAGCGTGCTCGGGTACAGGCGCTTGGGCTCGACCTCGGGCACGGTGTGCAGGATGGGCAGCAGGCGCTCATACGCCGGCGCACTGGCCAGCAAGCGCAGCAGCGCCTGCGAGGCTTCTAGCGTCATCGCAAGGAAGGTCTGAAACGTCGCCAAGAAGCCAACAAACTGGCCCGCCGAGTGCGATGTGCCCGAGCGCCCGGCCAAGTAGTACAGGACCATCATCGCCGCCAGCGGCACCATCGCATCGAAGACTTGCAGCGGCGAACGAACCACCAGCGCTAAGCGGCGGACTGCCACAAATTCCTGAACCCAGAATGCAAAGGCTCGCGCCTCTGTCCCGGTGACGCGCAGCTTAGGCAGGCCCGTGATCAGCTGCAGTACCCTCGCGCTGAGGCGACCGCGTAACGCTGACAACGGGCGTCGCATGCGCTGTTGCTGCCAGCCCGAAATCGCGGTGACCACGGCGATCCCCAGAACCAGAGCACAGCCAACCAGAGCAAGCTGCACGTCGTAGACAAACATCAGCGCACCGCTGAACAGACCATAGATGCCGGCCAGTAGAGCCCCCAGGGTCTGGCCCGACAGAGCGCCAAAGATCTGCTGCAGGCCCATGGCTCGCTGGGCCAGATCCCCTGCACTAAACCCGCGGAAGAAGCGCACCGGAACGGCTAGCAAGCGATCCCAGACCGCCGCATGTAGGGCTGCCGCTAGCTTTCCCTCCATGCGGGCAAAGGTCAGGCTGCGGGTAACGCCAAACAGGGTGATCGAAAAGGCCGAGATCGCAAGCGCCAAGCAAAGCTGCACCAGCTGACCCCGTGCCGCCGACGGAATCACAGCGTCGAGCAAGAGCCCAGTTACCGCCGGTGGAATTGCAGCCAAGAGCCCACTTAGCACCGAGATCAAAGCAAGCGTCAGCAGGTCCGCGCGCGTTCCTGCGATGCAGAAGCGTGCAAGGTCGATAGGGCGAAGGGCGGCCTCAGGAAATCGACGATAGAAGCAGTGCGCATCACGGGCCACGGTCTGCGCTACAGCTGCAGTGACCTCTTCCTGCGTGCCGCGGGTGTCATCAAACAGAATGTATCTACGGGCGCTGCTGGGAATCAGTGCCACGGGGTTCCCGTTGGCCCGGCGGGTCGCGAGGAGGGGGCCATGGTCCTTTCGCCACCATGAGCCCTGAAGCTGCACAGGCCGCAGACGTACGCGGGTCCGCTGCGCGAGGCGAAGCAGCGAGCCGTGGCCGTGATGTTTGTCATTGCCGGCAGGCAGCGCAGGGCTTGAAATGCCCATGGCTTGCCAGACACGTAGGCAGGCGGATCGCAGGGGGCCTTCATGCTCAAGAACAGAGGGGCCGCTTGGGCTGGCTGGCTGCAGGAGCGCGGCAAGCTGAAAAAGAGAGTTGTGCATAAGCTGCGACTCATCGTCCGAGAGGGCACGGAGTCGCTGCTTTTCCTGCACTTGCTCGCGCCGGTCTCCTTCGATAAACCCCCTCAACATGTCCTGCTGAAAATGGGTCAGGCGCTGCAGCAGCAAAGATGGAGAGCCCTGGGGCAGCATAGGCACCACCGCGGCCGCTGGGCTTTGCAGGAGCGATGCGACGCTCTGCGCTAGACGCTGCATCCATTCGGAAAGGGCATGCAGCCCCGAGTCGTCTTCCGGGGGGCCTGGGGCCAGGTTGGACTGCTGATTCGTGTCGTTCGACCGCTGCAAATCGTCCACCGAGATGCGGCGCAGGGCGAAGTCCTGGCTGCCCATCGCGACCAGCTCAAGCGGATGCTGCAGCGCTGACAGTCCCAGCCCACACAGCAGATCGCCAGGACCGACAGAGAACAGGTGACGGCGGCCGGTCAGCTCGCCACGCAGGGTCACGCGCGATAGCAGCACATCTGCGCGGCCTGCAGTGACCCGCCACAGTGAATCCGGCCCTGCGATCAGGAACGGTCGCAGGGGTGTCACGGCATCGCCGTGCAGCGTCAATCGATCGAGCAGTGTGGCTCGATCCGGAATGATGTTCTGTGCGTGCAGAGTCGTCTCCTCCCTATGCGCTCTTGATGAGCTGGGCATAGGCCCCGCCCCGCTTCAGCAGATCTTCATGGGTTCCGCGTTCTACAATCTGCCCGCGATCCAGAACGAGGATCTCTTCGCAGTCGCGGATGGTGCTCAAGCGGTGCGCGACAAGGATGCAGGTGCAGCCGCGCCAGCGCAGGCTGTGGTCAATCTGTTGCTCCGTCAGTGGATCCAGCGCGCTGGTGGCCTCGTCCAAGATCAGGATGCTGGGGTTGTGCAGCAAGGCCCGCGCGATCTCTAGGCGCTGCCGCTGGCCGCCGCTGAAGTTGCGCCCCCCTTCTTCTACAGCGCTGTCATAGCCGCGCTCACGCTGCGCGATGTCCTCGTGTATGCGTGCATCCTTGGCCGCTGCCACCACCTGAGGCTCTGGAATGCTAGCGTCCCACATGGTGATGTTCTCGCGAATACTCCCCTCGAACAGAAAGATGTCCTGATCAACGACGGCCAGCGAGTGCTTGAGAAGGGCGCGGGGAACATTCGGTCGCAGCTCGCCATCGAAGCGGATCTCGCCTGCCCAGGGCTGCAATAGACCTGCGACCAGCTTGGCAATGGTGGACTTGCCACTGCCTGATCCGCCGACTAGCGCAATGCGGCTACCGGGCCGCAGGGTTAGGCTGAAGTCATCGATAAGCGGCGGGGCCAAGCGGCTGTAGCCAAAGCGGATGCCGCGAAGCTCGATGGCGCCGGTCAGGCGCGTGCGCATTGACAGTGGAGATGCCAGCGTCTTTGCAATCTGCGCAGTGCTCGGTAGGCCGGGGTCTTGCGGGTGCTGAAGCACGTCTTCTAAGCGACGCAGCGTGCCTTGCACAAGCTGCACCGTACTCGACACGTGGGCAAGCTGCCGCAGCGGGGTCAGGAAGCTCACCGTCAAGCTCTGCACTGCTACAAGCTCGCCCATCGATAGGCGCCCCTCCATCACATGCAGCGCACCGATTCCCAACACGCTGGCATGGCTCAGCGTGCTGATCAGCGGCAACAGCGCATCCAAAAGTGCACTGGAAGCCGCCAGGTCTTGTTCGCCATTTGTGACCTTGGTCTGGTATCCAGCCAAGCGAATAAAAAAGTCGTTCTCTGATCCGCTGGCCTTGATGCTCTCGATCTGCTGAACCCCTTGGACCGATGTGCCGTACAGCTTGCCGCGATCTTGCTGCAGGCGCAGGCTCTGCTCGATGCGCGCCTGACCCAGCCAGCGCAGCGTCAGTACCGTGACCAGTGCGGTCAGTAGCGCGATGCCAAACAGCGTGCGGTCATGAGCATAGAGAAGTGCGGCATAGAACACGGTGACGATCAGTTGAATCGCTGACTCAGCGAGCTCACCAGACAACAGAACGGCCAGATCTTCATTGGCTCCCACGCGATCGATCAGGTCCCCTGGATTGCGCACGTTATAAAACGGGGTCGGCAGCCGCAGCATGTGCCACAGGAACTGGCTGGCTGCGGACAGCGCGAGCTTGGCTTCCAGGCGCCCCAGGTAGTGGCGATACAGAGCGGTAAGAGCCCCTCGAAGAAACAGGGTCGCCCCCATCGCAAGAAGCAAGGGACCAAGCCAGTCGTGGGCGCCTCCGATCAAGATCTCGTCCAGAAAAGTGCGACTCAGGCCGGGGATCAAGAGCCCTGGAACCACCAGCAACAAGCCGACCAGGATGACGTAGGCCAAGGCCTGGCGCGATCCCGAGAGCCGCGGCCACAGCGCCGCATAGATCGAGGCGCGATCATCTGCGCGCTGAAACTGCGGCCCCGGTTCAAACGTCAACGTGACACCGGTGTAGGCGGCTGCGAATTCGTCCCACGTGACCTTGCGCCGCCCGCGAGCTGGATCATTGAGGTAGACACTGCGACGCGAGAACCCTTCGACCACCAGGAAGTGGTTGAAGTTCCAGAACACGATGAACGGTGGCTGGGTCTGGCGCACCGGATCGAGATCAAGCTTGAGGCCTTTGGCGACCAGCCCGTGATCGCGGGCTGCTTTGAGCAGGTTCGATGCCTTGCTGCCATCGCGCGAGACCCCACAAGCCTCGCGCAGCGCGGCCAGCGAGACGTAGCGGCCAAAGTACGAAAGGATGATGCCCAGGGACGCAGCACCGCAGTCGGCTGCTTCCATCTGCAGCAGCATCTGCGTCTTGACGCGACGGGGCAGGCGCGGCGCCGCCCGGGGTGGCTCTGCCGACTGTTCGGTGGTCATGGTGTGGCCTTCATTGCCCGTCCTTGGGTGACAAGGCGGGCAAAAGAACGCTGATCGGTGTTCGCTGGCGCGTGGTGATCCAGACGCGACACAGCGTCCCTTGATGAATCAAGACCGGCGGCCCCTTCGGCGATGTGAAGCGGTATCCACTTCGCGTGCTGAGATCACGCTGCAGCGCGATGTGCAGCTCGATCGGTGTATCGACTGTCTTGACGAACGAAGCGGCAAGGTCGGCGCTGCCCAAGCGTGTGGCGATCGCTTCCGCGCTGGTGGGATACTCAGCCACTGAGACCACGGTTCCCACGATGGCACCGTACTCTTCGCGTACGACGGTGCTGGGCGAGACCTCGACCGCCATCCCCGGTGCGATCTTCTTGCCGTCAACGCCGGGGACGTAGACAAACGCGTCCAAGCTGCCGCCGGCTTCTCCGCTGCCAGCGTGCTCTAGCATGAAGATCGGCAGGCCAGGACTCACGATCGTCCCCAGTGCAGCACGAACCTCCAGTACGCGGCCGTGGACCGGGCTGCTCAGCGTCGTGTACCGCGTGATCTTTTCTTGCAGCTCACGGACGCGGCGCTGCAGCTCATCGATGCGAATGCGCCGCTCGCCGGCCTCTTGCTGCTTGCGCTGCGTGTCTTCGACCTTCTTGGCAGAGAGCTCTTTCAACACACTCCGCGCCCTATCGGCATCCGCCTGCGTGCCAATCAGGGTATCGCGCGTGTCTTGCAGCGCTTGCTCGGTAATCAATCCGTCCGACAGAAGCTGTCTCTGCGAGGCCAGCTTGCGCGCCAGAGTCTCGGATCGATCGTGCAGAGTGCGCAGCTGTTCCTGTGCGGTGCGACGGCGCTGCGCGATCACTGCGCGCTGTAGCTGGATGTCATCTTTGCCAAACTCGGTTAGCGTCACGTCCTGCGCTTGCAGGTTGGTGAGGTTGGCCTGCGCAGTCTCTAGCTCGGCTCGCAGCTCCGGCAGGGCCAGCCGCGCCAAGATCTGGCCGGGCTTCACTTCGCTGCCCGGCGTCACGTGGATCTCGGCAAGCTGGCCAGAAAACAGTGCGTTCACGCGGGTTAAGCCACCTTTCTTGAGCAAGATGCCGCGACCTTCGACGCGGCTGGGCAGTGCGCCGATCACGGACCACAGCGCAGCGCCAACCAGCAGAGCCATCAGCCCCAGCAGCGCAAGCCAGCCCTTGGGGCTGATCACATTCAGTAGCTGATCCAGCTGCTCGGGCGAGGACAGCTTGTCCAGGGCTTGCTGACGGAATAGAGCCACGCGGTGCATCCTTTCTGGCGCCGCGAACGACGAGCGATGTCGCGGCGGGTAGAGCTACGTTCAGCATCCCCCACAGTTGTTGAGGAAGTGTGGAGGATTGAGCGACAAGACCCCGCTCGGTCGGTCAGCTTGGTACGCTGCGGATCAAATGGGGGCGATCTCGATGTGCAGCAATCAGACCAGCGCTACGCGAGCTCGACGACAGAGCCTGGGTCCGCACGGCTGCCGATCAGGATGGCTTGCGCTTGTGTGTCTATGCGCGCTGTCACTGATTGCTTGCGCGGCCCCATGGGATCCGGTGTTGGGGCGTGGTCCCTGCGCGCGTGCTTGCCGCGCCCAGGTCGTGCAGAGCTTCCCGCATGACCCCACGGCCTTTACCGAGGGACTGTTTTTGCTCGACGGCGTGCTGTACGAAGGCACAGGGCTGGAAGGGCAGTCCACCTTGCGCCGCACGCACCTGCAGAGTGGCACTGTTGGGCAGGCCGTATCGCTGCCCGGTGACGAGTTCGGCGAGGGGATCGCAGCTGCTCAGGGTCGCATCGTGCAGCTCACCTGGAAGCACGGGCGTGCTTATGTCTACGACGCCAGCACGCTGGCGATCATCGATCAGTTCAGCTACCCCACGGAAGGCTGGGGCCTGAGCTTCGATGGTTCCCGCTTCGTGATGAGCGACGGATCGTCGACCCTGTACTTTCGATCGCTCGATACCTTTGCCGAGCTGGGTCGCATTCGCGTCCACGATGGCGGCGGCTTTGTCGATCAACTGAATGAGCTAGAGGTCATCGATGGCTTGATCTACGCCAACGTCTGGCTCACCGACATGATCGTGATCATCGATCCACAAGATGGTGTGGTGCGCGGGCGCATTGGCCTCTCTGACTTGCTGCCCGCTGATCAGCGAGGCGACAGCGAGGCCGTGCTAAACGGAATCGCATACGATGCCGGCAGCGGACACTTGCTGGTCACTGGCAAGCGCTGGCCGACACTCTTTGAAATTGCGCTGCAGGAGATCACAGATTAGGCGCTCTCTGTAGGGCTTGTTCGCGGTGTCTCTTCGCTCGTAGGCAACCTGTTCAGTGCGGGCATAGCGGCCCCCAGCCGCGCAGCCACAGGTACTGGCAAATCAGAGCGCAGAGCCCGACCAGCGTCGCGCCCGCAAACCAGATCAGCGACGGATGGGTGGTGGGTGGACGCGCTGGCAGCTTGGGCGCTGCGTCTTCATTGCGCAAGAGATCCTGCAGATCGGAAAGCAGCTCGCCCGCGTCTTGGTAACGCAGCGAAGGCTCTTTCTCGGTCGCTCTGCGCAGCACCAGCAAGCAGCGTGGATCGATGTCCTTGGCGCGCTGGCATGGGTCGGGCAGCGGGTTGTGCAGCTGCGCATGCAGGGTGGCTGCGACCGACTCACCAAAAAACGGTGGCCCACCGGTCAGCAGCGCAAAGTAGGTCAAGCCCAAGGCATACACATCGCTGCGCGCGTCCGCTGGCCAGCCTGCGACCTGTTCTGGACTGTGGTACTGCGCGGCCTGCTGCGTCAGGGCCTGGCCGCCCGCGCCATCACCTGGTGTCGCTGGCAGCATGGCGAAGTCGACGATCTTCACGACGCCAGACAGCGAGTACAGGATGTTGCATGGTCGCAGACAGCCATGCAGGATGCCCGCTGCATGCGCCGCCTGCAGCGCACCACAGCAGTCGTGCAGAATGCGCGTTGCTTCCAGCCAAGCGTAGGGCCCGCCATACTCCATCACCTGCCCCACTGACTCGGGGTTTAGAAGCTCCGTCACCACGCAGCAGTCGGACTCGGTGCGCACGATGTCATAGACCGTGATCGCGTGCGGGTGACTTAGACGCGCCAGGCGCTGCGTCTGTTCGATGACTTGCCGCAGGCTCGGGGGATCGTGCAGCAGCGGAGGGGCAAGAAACTTCAGCGCGACGCTGCGGGCGAGCACGGTGTCGAGGCCTTCATAGACTGCGCCGCTGGGTCCAGTCCCCAGCGGCTGCAAGACCTGATAGCGGCCCAGGTCCATGCCCACCCGCGCGTCTTCCACCGCCGGATCACCGTCCACGCCCGCCGCGGTGGATGACGAATGCTCTGACTTTGTAGTGTCCGTCTGCACTGTGGCTTCCTGTTTGGCGATCCGCGGCGCGGGCTGCCACCAATCCCACCAGTCTGCGTGTTTCGCTTCAGGCTGGTGACCCGTGGGTCAGCCTAGCTGGGGAAGTTGAAGGTGGTGCTGGGAGTCCCGCTGCTCGTGAAACCAGAGGCCGCGTTAGTCACCACGTTGTTGACGTAGGTCTGGACGGAATTCGTAAGATTGGTCGCCGAGCCGCTTGACTGCTTCTGACCGCCGCTGACCTCGTCTAGCTCGGCTTCGTTTAGCTCAGCTGCAACCGGGGCGGGGCTCGGGTTCTGTGTGTCTTGGCTCATGGGTCTGCTCCTTGGCTGTGAGTCGAAGATGTAGTCCGCCGAGTGGGTCTCGTGCGGCTACATTCATCAGGCTAGCAAGCAGATGTTGAGAAACTGTGGATGCCCAAGCACTACGCTCTTCGACGGGGGTTAGCATCCACAATACCGAGGGTTCAGGGGAGGTCAGATTTGCCTCGGAGCCTCCTTTTGAGGCTGGGGTGCGGCAGGCGTTCAATCAGTGCAGGTACATTTGCCTGGCTTTGCGGAGCAGTCGTCGAACGTGCTCCCCTGGCACTGCCCCAACACTGGGATGCCAGTGCGCAGATAGGGCTGATTGAAGAGCGTGCTCAGGTCGATCTTGGCAGGGTCGTGAGGGCGGGCTTGTGCCAGAGACCAGTGGCAAACCGAGCTACGGCTACTGGCAAGCAGTGTGTGCTGAAGAACCGAGATGCATCGCCAGCCGCTCGTAGATCTGCATCGTGCGCCTTCTCTCTGCGATCTCGGCCGGTGGAATCTGGCTGCCGCTGTCGCTCCTCAACGGTCGGGTAGAGCAATGGCGCGCACACTTTAGGGTCCGATGGCTTGTCCGCGTCTTTCGGCGTGGGCCTCAGTTCAGTTCCCATGGGGGTGGCGATTGGCACATCGCCCTCTCTAAATTGCCGTACGGCGGGATTTCCCCAGTACGGCTTCAAGGCGGGCCTTTCAGATCGCGCCTTCCCTCGCTTCTCCTCGGTTAAGCCGCCTCCCGGCATGCCCTCGGTTCCGCTCGGTTTGCATCGCCCCTTCGTGCAACGTCTCCAGGCAGCCCAGCTTTCGACCGGTCCTTGGGTTGTCGCACAGCAAGCGGCCACGGTTGAGAGGCTGCGGAACGCCGCACCTTTCCGAGACACTTCTCCCTCGATGGATTTTCGGAGCCGCGTCGCGCACCTATAGGGATGCCTGACCGTATCGGAGCGACGGTGCGGCCCGTTCTGGTCTCTCCGCCCCCTCTTCATTCGCGAGATCCGATTCCACTGGACCGGGACATGAGAAAGGGACCTACGAGAGATCCTGAAGAGCCAGATACGTCGAGCAGTAGACGATCGAAAAACAGTACCAAAAGAGGCGTGAACTTACGCGGCTTGGCAACGGCTCTGCTCGTCGAATTGGGGCTGGCACAGACTTGGCGTCAGGGTGGGGATGCGTTCAGCGCTGCATCGATCTCGGAGCGCACGCGGAGCTTGAGCGTGTCGCTATTCGGCGGCGCTGGATCGTCTGACAGCTTGGCGCAGTCGATGGGTTCGAGGACCTGGCAAGACACCGAATGCGGTGTGCGGAAATCGATACGCTCTTCCCAGCCCTGCCGGCTGCCGCGAAGTGCGATCGGAAGCAGGATGCCCTTGTGATGGAGCGCCATGCGAAACGCCCCGGACATGAAGGGGCCAAGCCTGCCGTCCTTGCTGCGGGTGCCTTCGGCGAAGACCACCAGCCTGGGCGGGCGCTTCATGTTCTTTATGGCGCGATCGATCTCCTTGCCCGCACCGGCTTTTCCTCGCTCGACGATGAGACACCCGACCTGACGCATCCAGAAGCTCAGGATAGGAATTCGCGCCAGCTCGATCTTGGTCACAAAACCGAGGCCCCGATCGAGCGCCGCGACCAGGACCGGGATGTCGACATAGGACTGATGGTTCGCGACGATGAAGACCGGTCGGCTCCAGTCGATGGCTGCGAGGCGCGTTGCACCAAGAACATTGAGCTGCACGCGCTGCACGGCGAGCAGGTAATGCGCAAAGGCAAGGTACGCGCCATCGAGCCAGCCATCGAGCTCTGTGCGGCGAAACAGCCAGTAATAAAGCAGGCTGACGCAGCTGGTGCTCATGTAGACGAAGACCTTCAGCGTGATGCCGATCTTGGCGAGCAGGACGCGCAGTTTGCTCGGTCTCTGGTTCATGGCAGTCAGGCCTTGGCGGGTGCAGGGAGACCCTGTGCGTTCATGCGGCGCAGCGCCTTGACCGACGCGCGCGTCCACACGACATCAAGGGTCAGGGTGAAGACGAGAAAGAAGAGTCCAATGCGCAGTCCGAACCCGCGCAGCGGATCGGGACTGCGAAAGAACAGGTTGTCGACAATGAGCACGCCCACCGCGATCCAGAGCGGCAAGCGCCAAGCGATCAGGGTCAGCAGACGCAGGCGCGCCCCTAGCCGCTCGAGAGCGGGCTGGGCACGCAACAACCCGAGCGCCGAGATGGCCGTCGTGATCGGCATGATCTCTGTCGTGAACAGCACCAGATAGAGCTCCTGCGAGATGCCATAAACCAGGACCACGAGTCCGGCGATGACCCCGAGCCCATGATGGGCGCAGAGATCGAGCCGTGGCTTCTCGCGGTGGCTAACATAAGCCCACCCGAGTAGCACGAAGTCGGCGGCGAAGTGCCCCAGCGGAATGAAGACCAGGGTCCGCGCGAGCGAGCCAGATTCGTGAACCAGATAGGCATCGCGCCAGAGTCTCGACCAGTAGATGAGGGCGAAGTATCCGACCGCCGCCAAGCCAATCGATGCGACGCCGCGGCTCAGACGGAAGGCAAGCTGAAACGGGGCGCCGGTGCGGCGCTGAATGAGCACCTGCAGAGCCAAGCAAGCGATGAACGTGAGGATGAACGACATGCCAGTTCTCCAGGCACTCAACGATGGAAGCAGCTTAGTTCATGCCTTCGCTCAGGATTGCGTTCTTCTTTATCAAGAAGAGTGACAGCCGCCAAGGACGCAGAGGGTCTGTTACCAAATCAACCCATCCGAAGGCGCAATCTTCGAAGGAAAGGCTGCTCCTTTCCATGCCTGCCCATCGCCTGGGCTGGTGACTGCGGCGATGGGCATCCCCCGTCGCGCATGTCTGGTTCCTGCCTGCAGGCCGTGGAAAGAGTGGCTGCGGGCCCAATGCGCTGCGTTGTGGCTCCGGTCCGGTGCTTCTGTGAAGCGGCGCCCCAGGTCAAGGCACGAGTTGTCTCACGTCCTGACCGGGCGACTACGCGTGAACTCCGAGCAGTGCGCCGATCGCAGCAATGTGCAGTCCGCAGTCAATCTCTGTAACGGACGTGAAGCCCGCGCTCTGCATCCATTCGATTGCTTGGGCAGGGGCATGTGTCTGGCCGCTTCGCGTCCGTAGGGCCAGGTGCAGGGAGTAGAGCGCATTCAGGAGGTTCTTCTCCGGCGTGCCGTGGGCGAAGGCATCAATGAGCAGCATCCGTCCGCCCGGCTTTATCGCCGTGGCCAGTCTGGAGACGAGCTTGCCCGCACTGGCTGCGGGTACGAGCCTCAGCACGTTCGCGAGCACGACGAGATCAAACTGAGCGATCGGGATTTCCAGCTCCCACATGTTTCCTGGCAGGGTCGCGATACGGTCCGAGCATCCCAGGGCTCGCGCGCGATCCTCGAATGCAGGAACTACTGCGGGAAAGTCGAGCCCTGTTACATGCGCATCTTTGAAGCGAGCAGCGATAGCCAGGCTCCATACGCCCGATCCGCAGCCAACATCCAGAATGCTCCGAGGCTGCAAATCGAGTTTTGCCGCCAGCTGCACGGCCGCCGCCGCGAATCCCCGACCCATATCGGCGGCGACCTGACTGTACGTGGTTTCGCACTGCTGCAGCGATTCGTCCATCCACGCAATCGGAGTGCCGGTCTTCAAGAAGTGGGGTAGCTGCGCGAACTGCTCCAAGAGTCCCTGAACCACCTTGGGCAAAAACAGAAACTCCAGGCCCGCCGTCGGGGCTAGGCCAAAGCGATTCTCCTCCTGCTGGATCATGCCGAAGGCAGCCAGCGCCGTGAGCACGCGATGAACCGCGCGCCCGTCGAGTCCAAGCTTGCGGGCGTACTCCTCGGCCGGCTGCAGCGGCCCCATGACTTCGGCAAGCAGGCCCGAAGAGGATGCCGCAGAGACGGTGGCGGCCAGACTGAGCGTTCGCATCATATCCAGCCAGGGAGCCTGAAGATCGTCCGGCTTCGTGTTCATCGTGCGTCCTTTGTCGAGTATTCATCCTTATCGCTATTGATGACTCTCATACCCCTATCGATGCCGCGACCTCTGCGCCCCTGTTTCGGATCTCTCAGGAATTCGCTGGAAGCCGCTTGCTCAACCCTGGATGTTCCCCCTTTGGCACCATCATGTGGATTGGATGTGGATCGATTTCGTACCGATACAAGATAGCCAATTGAGTTGGCTCTCCATCCAAGAAAACAGCCATGGGATGTTCGCATTCTATTTCGCAGTAATCCGTTTGAAACGTTGTTGCTTCTGGCATGCTGAACTGCAGTCCCTTGCCGATACTCATCAGGAATTTCAACAGCCGCGAGGAATTCATTCTGGTCCACACTGTGACTTCAAATTTTCCATCATCCATTACCGAAAAGGGCAGAAGCGGCGCCGCGCCTGCGCCGAGAGTAGGGGAACAGAAGAGGTCTACACTAGACGCATCAAGCTCTAACCTCTTCGTGGCATTGTCTTTGAGATCACGATACTCGATTCTGACGCGTCCACCTATTCTTCGAGGATGTAGCCAAACGAGCCAAATTGCTAGCACATATATAAATTCACCCAGCGCAGTGAAGAACCTCTTCGCTAGACCCTTCTTCGCTCGCCAGCGATTTATCATTGCGTTTATCTCTGCGATGACTCCAAGGTTTGCCCCCAATAGAAATCGGTGTCCGTTAGCTCGCAGTGTATCAATTTTTACTTCAACAAATTGACTCATCGTGGCGGCAATGACGGCAGCATCTGTGCCTTGGCCGACTTGGTAATTCAGGCAATTTCCGGTTCCACCGGGCAGGACGATGAGCCGCGCCGAAGACGTTCCCATCCCGTTGATCACGGCGTTGACTGTCCCATCTCCGCCGACGGCAATGATTAGTGAGGCCCCAGCCTGAACTGCTTCCTCGGCCGCTCTTCTAACCGCGTCAAAGCCGGCGACGCGGACCTCGTGGACCTCTATGTCGTTTCCCAGACCGCGGGCACAGATCTGCTGATAGTTGTGAGCATTGGCCTTAGGCGCCCAGGTATGGACGATCACCACTGCCAGTTGCCGCTGCGGCATACACCGATTTGGACTTCCATGAGTCTCAACATCAATAGTCATGCCGCAGTTTCCTTGGTTTGATGCGGTTGACCACTATTGACCTGCCACTTTGGCGACGAAACGAGGCCGCATGAAACGCCACAACCAGGCAAGAAGCGTCATTGTGACGCGCGACAGGTTTTTTTTGATGGACTTCGTGGCGACGCGCTCGATCCGCGCCTCGGCGTCCAGAGTGAATTCGTTATAACCCTCGAAAGAATTTCGAATGCACAGGTATTTGATGACGATCTCGCAGCGCCACTTCGCGATAGCCACGGCACCATCAATCACGATGAGGATTGGCCTTACTGTATAGCTGTGAATCAGCAGATTGGTCAGTGCATAAGTCCCTTTCATGTGTTCGATATATGCTTCTCGCCCCTGGAGGCATTCAGAAGGGTAATCAGCAGAGACATTCTGTGCAATAAGCTCAGCCAGCCTGTCGACGTTCTGATCTTCATTGGCCGCAAAGTAGCTTTCGATTGCTCCCTGTACTGCCTCGCGTTTTGGCATGGTTTCCACCCTGAAACCCCTCGCTTCGTATTTAGAAAAAAAACAGGTCGCGGAACAGCAAGCTCGTGATCACGATGTGAGTAGCAATGTCATAGGCCGTACCCATGGTGTGACCATAATGGATGATGTTACCAAACATCTGCTTTCGCTGCTGAATCGAGAAATTGGTGGACCAGGCAATAATCTTTTGCACCCGTGGCCGCCGCAACTTCCATCCCTCGATGTATAAGGCATGCAAAAAACCATGTCCCATGGCAATCACGGCCAAGAAGACAAGAAATGACGTTTTCACGTTTGCCGCATTGAGGTACGCGGTCAACCCAATCAGGCAGGCACTTCCCACCCCGGATAAGAGATCGAAGATAAAATAATCTCGATGCCGCCAGTACCATTCTTCAGGGAGCGGCCTGCCAATTCGAAAGAGAACCTTGCTATGTTTGATGATGTGAAAAAATTCACTAATGATAAATATGCAATACAGTGAAAGCAGAGTCGTTTTCATTGTTATATAGCGATCCTTTCCCATGTCACGGAGATCGTTCTGCTTATTAATGAATAGGCGTACTATCACAAAGCGACCTGTGTCTAAGGGGGAGACTGACAAGAATGCCAAACAGGTCCGGCGCGGTTTCTCGATGTCCCTCGTCTAAGAGCTCGTCTAGATCGCCCTTCCTCGTCGATCGACCCGCTAGATCGCCCTTCCTCGTCGATCGACCCGCGCCAGCCTCAAGACCGTCGCCAGAAGACCGACGCATCCTTGATGCAGCCAGCGCAAGATTGGTCCTAGCGGACGTCAACGCCATGAAGATGTAGGGTAGAAGAGGCAAAAATTTGATATAGACTTACTCATATGAGTAGCTGAGTTGGGCGCGCTCAGTCAAGGCAGAAGTGGGCTGCTTCGGTGAGTGAGATGGGGATCACACAGGCCGGGCTGTGACGGCGCTCTCTTGCTGACCAAGGGACCGTGGTGAGATTAAATACGATAATGTGATCTCTTGTGGGCCAGGGGACAGCTCAGTATTCTGATCTCGTCGCTGCACTTGCCCCTGTGTACCTGATAGAGCCACCAATGAGAATTGGCAATTATTGCGTTAAATTCCGGAAAAGCCAAGCAATACGCTGCAATTATCACTGGTTTGCAGTACGTCCATTTTGAAATAAACTTCTCATTTCGAGAGAAACGAAAACGAAAACAGAGCGAAGCGAACTTCAGCAAAAATCAGCGTCACGTCGAAGTAGTGGCACCGCGCAGCTGCCTCTATGCGGATTTCGTGTCGGCACATGGTAGTGACCTTTTGCAGCATGAGATCAGCCATCCAGCTATCTCGCTGAATTTGCTGACTTCAGCTATTGCCAAGCGACCGACGCGGGTTGGTTGAGCATTCCGTTCTAGTCAGCCCTACATACCCGGCGTGATCTTTTGGGGTAGAACATCAGCCTACCATCTGAGAAGTGAGCGACGCCCGAGTAGGGCTTGCCCACGCTCGCGATGCCTTGGCTGAACCGCGAGACACCGCACCCGGCGCAGCAGGCGGCTACCTGTCGCTCGCCAGCAGCGCATGCACCTGTGATGGGTGCCAGATGCCGCCCCCTTTGGGACGGAAGCCCTCACTGGCGAGTCAGACGCCAATGTCCCGCAGTTGTATGCCCTGTGCGCGTAGCTCGCTCGCGCGGAGCGCCGCGGCTTCGCGGTCGCCGGGCAGGGCTCCGCGCAACAGCTCGCCGACCTGGGCGGCGTGCCAGATGCCGCCGCGCAGAGGTGTGAGCCGCTCCTTATGTAGACGCAGCCCGATCCTGTTCAGGCTCAGTCCTTCGGCTCGTAGCTCCTTCGCCCGTGCCGTCGCTACCTCGCGGTCGTAGTGCAGCGGGACACGCGGGCCGTGGGGCTTCGTGGCGCGTGGCGTGTGCTTGCCATCGCGCTGAAGCACGATGCTGATCCGCTGCGCTCTCCATGTGCCTCCGCGTCGAGCGAGCACTCCCTCCTGATTGAGTCGGCGCGCGATCTGGCGAAGCGAAAGGCCATCGGCGCGCATCGCTTGGACCTTGCGCAAGACCGCTTGCTCGCTCTCCAGTGGTATCAGGATGCGCCTGCCTCGCTCATCTCGCTGATCGCTCAACTCGTAGCCATAGGGCGCATGCCCGAGCCGCACACCTTGAGTCTTCAGGTGTTGGAGCGCATCGCGTGTTCGCTCCGAAATCAATTCTCTTTCGAGCTGCGGACTTGCCCCGGCTTAGTGGACATCGGGAATCCGAGGACGTAGGAGGAGACGATGACCGCAAGAACCCGAAGGCAGTTTAGTCCGGAGTTTAAGGCTGAGGCCGTTAGCTTGGTCCGCAGCAGCGGCAAGACGGTGGCGCAGCTGGCCCGCGAACTGGCCCTGAGTGAGACTGCGCTGCGAAACTGAGTGGAGCGCGCGCAGCCGCCGGCTAGCTCGGACCTGTCGCCGACGGAGCGCCAGGAATTGCTGCAGCTGCGCAAAGAAAACCGCGTGCTGAAAATGGAGCGTGAGCTGTTAAAAAAAGCGGCGGCCTTCTTCGCGAAGGAAGACGCGTGAAGTTCGCGTTCATCCAGGCGCAGAAGGCCGAGTTTCCCGTCGAGATGATGTGTCAGCACTTCGGCGTGTCGCGCAGTGGGTACTATGCGTTTTGCCAGCGAGGTCCGTCGCAGCGAGCAGCTCAGGACAGCGAGCTTTCGGGGCAGATTCGGGCGATTCACCAGCGCAGCCGGGGCACGTACGGAAGGCCGCGGGTGCAGGCCGCGCTGCGTTCAGAGGGCGTAAAGACCAGCTCGAAGCGCCTCGGACGGCTGATGAAACAGGAGGGCCTGCAAACACGACGACCGCGGCGGATGCGCAGCACGACGGACTCTGGGCACAAGCTGCCGGTGGCGGAAAACCTGCTGGCGCGAGCATTCTGGGCACAGGCTCCCAACGAAGCGTGGGTAGGCGACATCACGTTCATTCCGACGACGCAAGGATGGCTGTATCTGGCGGTGCTGCTGGACCTATTTTCCCGTCGAGTGATCGGTTGGGCGATGAGCGACACTATCGACCGCAAGCTGTGCCTTGGGGCGCTGCAGATGGCGGTGCGAAATCGGAAGCCTGCGCCTGGCCTTGTGCATCACACCGACCGCGGCAGTCAGTACGCCAGCATCAACTACCAGGCCGCGCTGCGCTCCATCGGTTCGGTGTGCAGCATGAGCCGAAGGGGGAACTGCTGGGACAACGCCGTGGCCGAGAGCTTCTTTGCGACCCTCAAACAGGAGCTGTGCCACCGTCTGCGCTTTGCCTCGCGCGACGAAGCCCGTCGAGCGATCTTTGAGTACATCGAAATCTTCTACAACCGACAGAGACTCCATTCCTCTCTCGACTACACAAGCCCCATCGAGTACCAAGCCAGGCACACCCAAGCAGCCCTCGCCGCTTAACCAAGGTGTCCACAAAAGCGGAGCAGGTTCATCAGCGTCTTCACTGCTGAAGTGTTTCTACCGCCGCAGTGTTCTCGAGGCCTCGGTTTGTCCAAGGTAAGGCGGCTCGCCTCAGGGTTGGGGAACAGCCCCAACGCCATCGCTCCTCCTACGTTCTCGGATTCGCGATGTCCACTAAACCTGGGCAAGTCCAAGGAAGAGTAGCTCGTCGATGCGCGATGGGGGCCAGTCTAGGCTGAGCTTGCGCAGGACGTCGCGCAGGGAGCCGCCCGGGGTCGCGGAGGCCGGCTTGCTCCTCCGACCACACCAACATCCCGAGCAGCTCGCACAGCGCCCCCTCCCGCAACACCGCGCCCCACTCGACGTGCTCCCACTCGCCCCCGTCCAACGTCTTCTCTTCCATCCCCGCGTCTTCCTATCTCCCAAGATTGCGACCGATCTGCGGCCAAAAACGCGGGGAACTTTCGGCGGCCAAATTTTTTTTTCTTGGGACCAGTGCCTTTTTTCAGCCTGAAAAAACGAAAGTTTCCCACTGGTCCCAAAATAGGGCTTCAAACGCCGCCGAAAGTTCCCAGAGTGATTTCATTGACTTGGACGACAACTCCGAACTTTCGGCGGCGTGTGAGGCTCAACTTTGGGACCAAATGGGCACTGGTCCCAAAGTTGAGGACCGATCCGCGTTCTCGGCTCCTTGTGCAATATGCTCGACCGCCCAGCTGGTGCTTAGTAAGCTGTGGGGTTTACCACTGGGGGGTGACAAGGGAGGAGTTCAGCCGAGACGTTGGGTTCCTGCGGTTGATTGCCCTGAGCGCCCTCGAACAAGTCGAACGACCGCCCATCTGCGGCCCATCTTCCTTCTGGGCTGCCGAAGAGCCGAATCTTGTAGGCCTCGGCGGTTTGCCGTGTGGCTTGGCCCGCCAAGCCTTCCCAGTTGTAGAAGTGCATGCTTGGCCGTACTGGAGCGCGTTCAAACGAGGCGGGC
>DAORCZ010000049.1:0-17333 GCA_035345735.1 Pseudomonadota bacterium
CTGCTGCCCAGCCTGAGCGCTTCCGGCAATGTCGACTACGCTAACCCCAACTCGCGTTTTTTTCCGCAGACCGCTGAGTTTCGCGCCACCTGGGATCTGTCACTGCAGCTGTCGTTTTCGCCCAGCCAGACCGCGGTCGCCGCCGCGACCATGGCGCGGGTCGGAGCGCAGCAGCAAGCCCTGCTGGCGCAAGCACGGGCCGTACGCGAAGGCGTCGAGATCGAAGTCCGGGCGCAGCACAGCATGGCCCTGGCGGCCCAGGCCCAGATCGCGGTCGCGCGGGCGCAGCTCTTGGCAGCCGACGAGAACTATCGCGTGCGAAGCTCACGCGCGGGGGCGGGCAGCGCCACCCCGGGTGAGCTCGCCGAGGTCGAGACCGAGCTTTTGCGCGCGCGACTTGGAGTCGTAAACGCCCATGTCGATCTGCGCATCGCCCTGTGCCGCTTGGCGCGCGTGCTGGGCGAGCGCCCCCTTCGAACCACGGTCACGACGCGGGAGGTCCAGTCGTGAGCGCATCCACTTTTTACGAGAGGCCGATCATGAAGAGCACAACCTTTCGACGAGGACGCGGCGGCTGGCCGCTGCTCCTGCTGTTATCGCTGGGCGCCTGCCGACACGATGAGGGCGCGCACGCCGCCACCCGCGATGCCGAGGTCGCACCGCCGCTCGCGGTAAGCACGACAGCGGCCGAGCCGCGCGAGCAAGCGGTGACACTCAACCTGACCGGCACGCTGATGCCCGAGCAGCAGTCGGAGGTAACGCCAGCCGTAGCTGGGCGCGTAAACAAGGTGCTGATTGAGCGCGGCTCCGTGGTCAAGGCGGGGCAGCCGCTCTTGCGCTTGCGCGATCTCGACTTTCGCAGCGCCGCCGCGGCGGCCAGTGCGCAGCTCTCGCAGGCCGAGGCGCGGCTGGGGATCGCTGGCGCGGGCGGTGCAGGCGGCGCGAGTAGCTTTGTCGCCGATGAGACGCCTGAGGCGAAAGCAGCGCGGGCCAACCTGGAGATCGCCGAGGATGCCCTCAAGCGCGCCGAGCCGCTGCGTGAGTCGGCAACGATCAGCGAGCAAGACTTCGCGCGCCTGAAGTCCCAGGCGGCGGCGGCGCGCGCGCAGTATGCGAGCACGCTCAACAACACGCGCAGCGCCTATCTGGCGATCAGCAGTGCGAAGGTGGCGCTGGAACAGAATCGTCGCGCGCTGGCTGACTCGGTGGTGCGGGCGCCGTTTGACGGCGAGATCGCCGAGCGCCGCGCCAATGTCGGCGAGTACGTGAGCCCCCAGAAGCCGGTCCTGACGCTGGTGCGCACGGATGTCCTTCGCTTGGAAGTGCAGGTGCCGCAGGATCGCATCGCCGCCATTCACAACGGGCAGGCGGTCACGCTGCGCGTCGATGCCTATCCCGAGCGCAGCTTCGCGGCCACGGTGCGCTACATCAGCCCGGTGGTACGCGCCGATAGTCGGGCGCTTACTGTCGAGGCCATCGTGCCCAACTCCGACCGACAGCTGCGCCCGGGAACCTTCGCGCAGGCGGCCATCGATCTGGGGACGCGGCAGACCCTGGCCAGCGTTCCCGCCGGCGCCGTACTGGCTGAGGCAGGGGTGTATCGCGTGTTCGTGGTGCAGGACGGCCGAGCTCGCGAGCGCATCGTCACCATCGCTTCGCGCAACCCCGAGCAGGTGCTGATCTCCGACGGGGTGCGTCCCGGCGAGCGCGTCGTGACCTCGGGGCTTGAGCGGCTCGCCGATGGCGCCCGCGTGCAGAGCTCGTAACTCGACTTGGAAAGGAGCGTCCGATGCAGTGGCTAGCCGCAGTCTGTGTTCGCCGCCCGGTGTTCACCTGGGTGCTGATGCTGGTGCTGATCGTGTTCGGCATCGCCAGCTACCGCGGGCTGGGTGTCGATCGATTCCCCAATATTGACCTGCCCATTGTCGTCGTCTCGACGGTGCTGCGCGGCGCTTCGCCGGAGCAGGTCGAGACCGAAGTGACCGACAAAGTCGAAGAGTCGCTGAACTCGATCTCTGGCTTGGAAGAGCTGCGCTCGACGTCCTTTGAGGGGCTGTCTGTGGTGACGGCGCAGTTCGCGCTGGAAAAAGACATCGCCGAAGCGGCGCAAGAAGTCCGCGATCATCTCAACCGCGCGTTGCCTCAGCTTCCGCACGAGATCGATCAGCCGCAGGTGCAGCGCATCGATCCCGGGGCGGTACCGGTCATGCTGGTGGCGCTGTCGGGGCCGCGCTCGGTGCGTGAGCTGACCGAGTTCGCGACGCGACGCGTGCGACGCCAGCTTGAGTCGCTAAATGGCGTCGGCGGCGTGACGGTGCTGGGTGGACGAGCGCGGCAGATCCGCGTCACCGTAGACCCCGCGCGGCTGCAGAGCCTGGGGCTGTCGGTGAGCGATGTGCAGCGGGCGTTTTCAACGCAGAACGTCGAAGTCCCGGGTGGACAGGTGCAGGCCGGGGCACGCTCGCTGCAGCTTCGCGTGCAGGGGCGGGTCAGCAGCCTGGACGAGATCGCCGATCTGGTGGTGGCGCAGCGCGGTGCGACCAGCGTGCGCGTGCGCGATGTCGGCGCGGTGTTCGATGATGCCGAAGAGCCCACGTCCGCTGCGACGCTCAGCGGCAAGTCAGTGGTCGTGCTGTCGGTGGTCAAGCAGTCCGGCGTAAACGCCATCGCCGTCGTCGATGCCCTGCGCGGCCGGCTGGACGAGCTACGTCGCAGCCTGCCGCCCGGGTACGAGCTGAAAGTGGTGCGCGACGAGAGCGTCTTTGTGCGCAACGCCGTAAAGACCGTCGAAGAACACCTGGTGATCGGCGCGGCCTTGGCGGGGCTGGTCGTGCTGCTGTTCCTGCGCAGCGGTCGCTCAACGATCATCGCGGGCCTGGCGATTCCGACCTCGATCATTGCCACCTTCGCGATGATCCGCGTGCTGGGCCTGACGCTGAATGTGATCACGCTGCTGGCGCTGACGCTGTCGGTCGGCATCGTCATCGATGACGCGATCGTGGTGCTGGAAAACATCGTGCGCTTCATCGAAGAGCGCGGCCTGCGACCGGCGCGAGCCGCCATCCTGGCCACGCGCGAGATCGGGCTGGCGGTGCTGGCAACCACGCTGTCCCTCGTCGCAGTCTTTCTGCCGGTGTCGTTTATGAGCGGCATCGTCGGGCGCTTCCTCGGCTCGTTTGGTCTGACGATGTCGTTTGCCATCTTGGTGTCGCTGTTGGTGTCGTTCACGCTGACGCCGATGCTGTCCGGGCGCTGGCTGGCCCGGGGCAAGGGCGGCTCGCATGCCGAAGGCGTAGGTGCAGCCGACGCACATGGCGAGGCCTCCACCGATTCGGGTGATGCGCCGAGCAGCCACGAGGAGCCCGCCGATCCCGCCCCCGGTCCACGCGCCGAAGAGCGGCGTCACTATGCCGAGTGGCGCGCCGGACAGCGCGTGCTACCCCCGGCCTTTGCCGCGGCGAGCGAGCACAGTGGGGGCCTGTACGGTCGGCTGGAGTCGGCGTACCTAAGCGTCCTGGCCGCCGCCATGCGCCATCGCTGGGTGGTGGGCCTGGCCATCATCGGAGTGCTGCTGAGCGTGGGGCCCATCGGCAAGCGCGTGGCCATGAACTTCATTCCTATCGATGACGAGTCGCGCTTTGAGCTCACGGTCACAGCGGCGGAGGGCACGGCCCTGGATCAGACGCGCATCCTCAGCGAGCGCATCGCCCAGGAAGTCCGCGGCATCACGGGCGTCGAGTACACGGTGACCACGGTCGGCAGCCCCCCGGGCGATGCCAGTGGTCGCGGCGCCAACCAGGCTTCGATCTACATCGGCTTGGTCGAGCCCAGCCGACGCGCCATGACGCAGGCACAGATCATCAGTCAGGTGCGCCGCGACATCCTGCCGACCTACGAAAAGCGCGATGGCCTGCGCCTGTTTACCGCCGCAGTCAGCGCGTTTGGCGGCGGCGGCTCGGCGAATGCGCCGATCCAGTACGTGCTGCGCGGTCCGGACCTGGGACGGCTTTCGGACTACTCGTCTCGGCTGCTGGCTGAGCTGCGCCAGATTCCCGGCGTCGTCGATGCCGGCACGACGCTGGTCACCGGCCGGCCAGAGTACGTCGTGCAGATCGATCGCGCGCGTGCTGCGGATCTGGGCGTCAACGTCCTCGATGTCGCCAACAGCCTGCGCATGCTGGTGGGCGGCGTGCAGGTCAGCACCTTCAACGATGGCAGCGAGCAGTACGACGTCGCGCTGCGGGCCACCGAAGCGGCGCGCATCGATCCGCAGAGCATCGCGCAGATCACCGTGCCGGCGCAGGGCGGCAAGACGACGGTGCGGCTGGCCGACATCGTGCACATCGGCGAAAAGACCGGCCCGGCCGCCATCTATCGCCTGTCGCGACAGCGTCAGGTCACGCTGTACTGCAACGTGCTGCCCGGGGCATCCGAGGCCGCGATCACAGCGCAGCTTGACGCAGCACGCGACCGCTTGGGGCTGGCTGCCGGTTACAGCGCGGCGATCACCGGCCGCGCCAAAGAGCTCAAGCGCACCGCGTCAGCCTTCCTCACGGCGATCGCGCTGTCGTTCATCTTTATGTACCTGGTGCTGGCGGCGCAGTTCGAGAGCTGGCTGCATCCGCTGACTGTGCTGGTCTCGCTGCCGCTGACCGTGCCCTTCGCGCTGGTATCGCTGCTGGTCTTGGGGCAGTCGCTCAACATGTTCTCGGCGCTGGGCATCCTGGTGCTGTTCGGCGTGGTCAAAAAGAACTCGATCCTGCAGGTCGACCACATGCGCGATCTGCGGCGGCGCGGGCTCGGGCGGGCCGACGCGGTGATGCTGGCCAATCGCGATCGTCTGCGACCGATCTTGATGACCACGGTGGCCTTCGTCGCCGGCATGATCCCGATGGTCGTCTCGTCGGGAGCAGGCGCGGCCACCAATCGCGCCATGGGCTCGGTGATCATCGGCGGGCAGTCGCTGGCGCTGTTCTTAACGCTGATCGCGACGCCCGTCGTCTACTCCTGGCTCGACGATCTGGCGCACGCCCACATCCTGTCCGGGCTGTGGTCGCAGCTACGTGGCCCTCGCCTGCGTCGCCGCACGGCCGCTGTCGCCTCGGATTCTTCCTCGCCGGCCGCGCCCTCGCCGGTCGCGCCCTCGCCGGCTGCGCTCGTCTAACACCCCCAGGGCTAGGCCGCCCTTCCCCGCCTGACTTGGCGGGCGAGGCCAGCCCCCGCCTAGTCGACCGCTTCGGGCGTCGGCACCGGCGGCGGGTTGTTGTTAACCGGCGGCGGTGGCGGATAGTCCGGGCGACGACGCGAGCGATCTTCGTCCTTCTCTTCGTCGGTGGCCTTGACCGAGGCCTGGACCTGGAAGCGGAAGTTCAGCGTGATGCCGGTGTAGAACGACAGCGTGGTGTAGGCGTTGGAGTGGCGAGTCTGATTCGGCTCGCGATAGTCGCCGTTTACGTGGCCGATGCGCAGGCCGAAGATCTCCGAGCCGATCGAGAAGCCGGGCGAAAAGAAGTACTCAGCGCCGAACGCGAAGGTACCGCCGAGTGGCGATAGAAGCGCCGCCTGCGCCCCGGCCTGCTCGCCGGTGATCGCGGTGTTGTCGGTGGTCAGGCTGGCGAAGTATTTGTAGAAGTCGGCGTAGACGTACGGCGCCACCTTCGAGGCCTTGGGCTGCGTGATGTAGACCTTGAGCCCCAGGGCGATGCCAAGCTGGAAGAAGGTGTTGTTGTCGGTGCTCGGCGGCGTCATCATCGGCGCCTGCACCTCGCCCGCCGACTTGGCATAGGCGACGTCGAACGCGGCCATGACGCCGTAGCGCTGCGCGAAAAACAGGCCGAGGTAGGGGCTGAGCGAGGTCGCCTGATAGGGACCGGTCTTGCCAGCAAACTGGCTGGGCGGCCTCTCGGCAAAGCCCGAGTTCGGGAAGTAGGCCGGCGTGTAGCGGAAGGGCTCAACGCGCGAGCCGACGGCTAGCTGCAGGTCTGCGTGAGCCACGGCCGGCGCCACCGCCAAGCAGAACAGGCCACAGAGGCCCGCGAGGCTCGCCCGGCCCGAGCGGGGGGCTCGCGGGGCGGGATAGGTGGGGGAAGCAGACGGACGCGCATCACAACGAGACATCGGCAAAACCTCCAGACGGCAGCGGGGGATGGGGAACGAATCGACAAGGATTCAGAAGAGGGGGGCAATGTAGTGAAAAGCCCGCCACTTGCCTAGCGCCTTATTTGCCGGCCAACCGGGGCTGACGATGCCGCGACAAGTCAAAATCAGCGACGGGGAAGCGGTCGATTACGCAAAATATCGGACACAGGGCAACCGACCTTCCCATTCTGCGTAGGCGGGCTGTCGCTCACTCGACGGGCCCACAGCGCGCGGCGCGGGCGATGGCCGCTGCCGTGACCTCGCTGCCGCGGGCGCAAACAAGAGATTTGCCTGTCGGCGCAAACACGCGATGATCGCCAACCATGATGCGGTCTTCGCTTTCGATTCAAGGCATGAAGCTTGTGGTGGGTTCGCTGTGCTGGCTCGCTCTCGCGGGGGAAAGTGCGGCTCAGCCGGTTCCCGCGCCGGTCCCTTCGCCAGCCCCGCGCTGGCAGGTCGACATGACGCCGCCCGCCCCGCCGAGCGCTGGGCCTGCGACGGTAGCTCCGGCTCAGGTAGCTCCGGCTCCGGTCGCCCCGTCGGGCTGGCCGCCGGCGACCCCTGCACCGACCGCGCTCCCTCCGTCGGAGGTGGCCGCCGGGTCAGTCCCGCCGACGCCCACCGCTGCTCCTCCGACGACGCCTGAGCCGACGCCGACGCCCGACAAGGCTCTGGATCCGGCGATGGGCGAAACCCTGCCGCCGCCGCCGCCGTTTCGGCCGCTCCTCGTGTCCAAGGCGGTGCCACGCGCGCTGTTCCTGACCGTCGGCTGGACGTACACGCCGACCAACAGCCTGCCCCTGGCCCAGACCCCCGGCGATATGCGACCGCAGACCCAGATGGGCATCAACATCGACGGCGCGCTCTTGTGGCAGGTGCGCGGCTTCGATGGCGTGTCGTGGCCAGCCTGGATCGGCTTTATGCCCAGCTTCTATTACTACTTTGGCGACGGGGGCCAGAACGACTTTCTGGGCATGGGCTACGGCATCTACGTCAAGCACGCGCTGTGGCCACGTCAGCGCGTTCGCCTGTTCTTCGCCTACGGCCTGGGCGCGACGCAGGTCTGGGTACGCAACGTCGAGAGCCGCGGCATCGGCCACCTGACCCGCCTGGCCGTCGGCATGGACGTCCACCTGCACAAGTGGCTGCAGCTCACCTTCGAGTTTTCGTACCGCTTCTACAACCTGCCGATGCTGAAGGTGGCTGGCAGCGAGGTCGCTGGCTACGACTTCCACAGCCTGAATCTGCAGGCTGGCTTCTGGTTTGGACGGTAGGCGCGACGGGCGAGGCGCGCACTGGACTCACGTCCGCCGGACGTCCAGCGAGAGACCCACGCTCTTCGACGCCCCCGGCCCTCACAGGCCACCTACGCGAGGATCTTGGTGACGACGCCTGCACCGACGGTCCTGCCACCTTCGCGGATTGCGAAGCGCATCTGCTCCTCCAGCGCGACGGGCGAGACGAGCTCGATCGACATCGTGATGGTGTCGCCCGGCATCACCATCTTCACGTCTTCGGGCAAGTTGACGTTGCCGGTCACGTCGGTCGTCCGGAAATAAAACTGCGGGCGGTAGTTGGTGAAGAAGGGAGTGTGCCGCCCCCCCTCTTCCTTCTTGAGTATGTAGACTTCCCCGAGGAACTTCGTGTGCGGCGTGATGCTGCCGGGCTTCGCGAGTACCTGGCCCCGCTCGATCTCTTCCTTGTCGATACCGCGCAACAGGCATCCGACGGTGTCGCCCGCCTGCCCCTGATCCAGCAGCTTGCGGAACATCTCCACGCCCGTGACGACGCTTTTCTTGACGTCGCGGAAGCCGACAAGCTCGACCTCTTCGCCGACCTTGATCACACCGCGCTCGATGCGACCGGTGGCCACGGTACCGCGGCCCTTGATCGAAAAGACGTCTTCGACCGCCATCAGGAACGGCTTGTCGATGTCGCGCTGCGGCTCGGGGACGTAGCTGTCGAGCGCATTGAGCAGATTGAAAATGGATTCCTCCCACTTGGCATCGCCCTGCAGGGCCGGCAGCGCAGCCCCGCGGATGACGGGAGCGTTGTCGCCATCGAAGCCGTGCTTGCTGAGCAGCTCGCGGACTTCCATTTCGACCAGATCGAGCATCTCGGGATCGTCCACAGCGTCGCACTTGTTAAGAAACACAACCAAGTAGTTCAGACCGACCTGACGGGACAGCAGCACGTGCTCGCGGGTCTGCGGCATCACGCTGTCGAGCGCCGACACGACCAGAATGGCCCCGTCCATCTGCGCGGCGCCGGTGATCATGTTCTTGATGTAGTCGGCGTGGCCAGGGCAGTCGACGTGGCCGTAGTGGCGCTTTTCACTCTGGTACTCGACGTGGGCGGCGGCGATGGTCACGGTCTTGGTCTCATCGCGCACCGTGCCGCCCTTGGCGATGTCCGCGTACGAGATGACGGTCGCCATCTTCCTTTTCGCTTGCACCTTGACGATCGCTGCAGTGAGGGTGGTCTTGCCGTGATCGATGTGTCCGATTGTGCCGACGTTCACATGCGGTTTGGTCCTGGCGAACTTTTCCTTAGCCATATGCGTGGTCCCCCATTGACATATTGTGGTTATGCCCCTCTGTATGGGGCAGTCGCTTAGCCTCTTTTGCGTCGCACTCTTCTTTACGAATCCCCGGCATAGGGCATCGTGCGAAATGCCTAACCCGAATGAGATAATCAAAATGACGAAACGAGGTTCGTACGGCCGGCGCCACGGGTTCGCTGGTGATGCAGACCGGCGTGTCGTTGTATGGCGGATTCGCTGGCGGCGAGACCCAACGATCCGATGCGCGGTACAAGCCGAACATCGCCATCATGGACGCAGCCAACGGTCGTGGCGCAGGCACGTCCGCGGGCCAGGTGATCATGGGCGCGGACGACGCCCGGCTGGACGGCTTCGTTGTAAAGAACGGCAAGGCCAGCGGCGTCACGCTGGTCCTCAAAAAGGCCGGCGGCATGGACAACGCCGGAGTTTCGCCGACCGGACGCCACTGCACGTTCCGCAACAACTGTGTGGACGTCTTGGCCGGCGCGATCATCAACAGCAACTCCTTGGCGATCGTGGACCGATAGATCTTCTATGACAACAATGAAAACGGCGCGGTATCGATAGGAAGAATAAACGTTGGAATTGCTTCTCGGCCTTGGGATGCGGCTGGCGTGCGGCAGGTGTTTGAATGTACGCAGGGAATGCTTTTTATTTGCTGCCCCCACACCAGCGACTCGCCCCTTGCGGATCGGGACTGAGCAGCCGATTGATCTCGGGGCGAAGGAGGCTGGCGCGGAGCCGCGGTCTGGCTTTGGCGCTAGAAGCTGTCGAAGGGAACGACTTCGATGTCGGCGTGTTTGAGGGCGGCGATTTTTTTGAGCTGCGGGAGGACAGTCTTTGCGGTCGCGACCAAGGTGACGACCAGCTCGTCGGGGCGCAGGACGGCATCCATGGCGCCGCGCACGTCCTTGGCCGAGATGGCGGCGATGCGCTCGGGGAAGTCGCGGGCGTAGGACTCGGGCATGCCGCAGAGCGCCAGGCGAGTGCGCAGACCGAGGCGATCATCGGCGGTCTGGATGGTGAAGGCGTGGCTCTTGCGCAGGTAGCCCTTGCTGAAGTCGATCTCCTCGGGGCGCAGGCCGCCTTCGGCCCACTCGCGATACAGGCGCAGCACCAGCTCTAGCGTCTCGCCGGTCTGCTCGGCCGAGGGCATGACGTGCGAGACCAGGCCGCGCACCCCGCGTCCGGTGCCCAGGCGGGCGCTCGCGCCGTACGAGAGGCCGCGCTTGACGCGCACTTCGTCCATCAGGCGCGCAGTGAACGTGCCGCCAAACGCGGTGGTGGAGACGAGCAGCGGCAAGTACTGCGGATCGCGCCAGTGCGGTCCCAGCTGACCGATGTAGATCTGCGACTGCGTGCGGGCTGGCTTATCGACCAGAATCACGCGCAGGCGACGACCCTTCTTCGCGGCGCTCGGGCTGGCAGCGTTGGCGCCAAAGTCCGGATCGTACGCTGGTCCGGGGGCGAGGCCGCTCCCCGGTCCGGTGAAGTGACGCACGATCAGGTCCTGGGCTTCGTCGGCGGTCAGAGCCCCCGCAACACCAAACATCAGGTTGCCGGCGACGAGATACTGGCCAAACCACTTGCGCGCCAGATCGACGCTGTAGCGGGCGATGCTTTCCTTGGTGCCGCCCACCGGCACGGCATAGGCATGGTCACCGTACAGCGCGCGCGCAAAGAAGCGACCGGCCAGCGAGCCATCGTCATCGCGCAGATCGTCAAGGTTGGCGTCAAGCTCGCGGCGCAGCTTCTCGCTCTCGCTTTGGGTGAAGCTTGGGCGCAGCAGGACATCAGCCAAGATCGCGCTCGCAGCATCGATGTGCTCGCGCAGCGCGGTCGCTTCGAACAGCACCTGATCGTGCCAGCAGGTGACGTGCACCGAAGCGCCTAAGGCATCGATGGCGTCATCCAGCTGAGCGCGCGTCTTGCCGCCCGCGCCGCGTCGCTGCAGTTCCGTAGCGTAGTTGCACAGACCGGGCAGACCGGCTCCGTTTAGACCCAGCGCAGCGGCGGGCTGCAGGTCGCTGGCGGCCCCGGTGCGCAGCGTCAGCTGGACGCGACACAGCGGCAGGCTGTGGTTTTCTTCCAAGAGCAGCGCCGTCGAGCCAGGCGCGCTAGTCGACGACTCGCTGTGTTTTTTCGCGGCAGGGGCTGCCCCGGCCTTCGCAGAAGGTTTGGTCGCCATCAGGCACGCTCCGCCGACTTTTTCGCTCGGGCCTTGGGTTTGACATCGGGACGCACGATGAGCAGGGTGCGACGCTCGGGCAAAAGATACTTGCGCGCCACGGCCTGCAGCTCGGCCGCCGTCACGGCGCGGATCTGCGACGGCGCATCGAACAGCGCGCGGTAGTCGCCGGCCACCGTATCGAACTCGCCAAGCTGCGCCGCTTTGCCATGTGCGGTGCGCATGCCGCCGTAGAACTCGGTCAGCAGGCGGGCCCGTGTGCGCTCGACATCGTCGCTGCTGACGCCACTCTGCTGCACCTTCAGCAGGTGGGCATCGAACAGCGCCAGCGCCTCTTCCGCGCTGTGGCCGCGCTTGAGCGAGGCGGCGACTTCCCACAGCCCGGGGTCGCGGAAGGGCGTCACGCTGGCGCCAATCGAAGAGACGATCTCGCGATCGACGACCAGATCGCGATAGATCGGCGACGAGTGCGAGCCCAAAAGGAGCTCACTTAGGAAGTCGAGCTGGACATGCTCGATGTCGGAAAACGCGGGCGACTGATAGCCGATGAGGAGCTTGTCGCTCTGCACGGGCTTGTGAAACAGCGCGCGGCGCTCGGTGGTCTGCGGCGGACGCGCCGGCAGCGCCTGATAGTGCCCATCGGGCAGCGGCTGTGCCGGGATGCCCGCGTAGTGCTTTTCGATCAGCGACAGCGTCTGCGCTTCGTCGATATCTCCGACGATGACCAGCAGGGCATTGTTCGGCGCGTAGAACGTCCGATAGAAGTCCATGGCATCGCGCAGCGACAGCCGCTTGATGTCGCGCATCCAGCCGATGGTCGGCCAGTGATAGGGATGCCCCTTGTCGAAGGCCAGGCGGAAGAGCTCTTCGGACATGAAGCCATCGACGTCGTCATCGACGCGCAGGCGGCGCTCGCTGATCACCACGCCGCGCTCGGACTCGACCTGGTGGCGCTTGACGACTAGCTGCGACATGCGCTGCGCTTCCAGGCGCACGGCGAGTTCAAGCTCGCTGCCCGGTAGGTCGTCCTGGTAGTAGGTCCAGTCGACCCAGGTCGCGGCGTTGGTGCTGCCGCCTTGTCGCTCGATCATGCGGTCGAACTCACCGGCCGGCAGGGACTCGGTCTCGTTGAACATCAGGTGTTCAAACAAGTGGGCCAGGCCAGTCTTGCCGTCGCGCTCGTGACGCGAGCCGACGCGAAACCACGTCTGATAGGCCAGGACGGGGGCCGAGGGGTCGCGCAGCAGCAGCACGCGCAGGCCGTTCCCCATGCGATACATGCGCATCCGCAGCGGCTCGACGACCGGCCGTGCAGCCCCGCCCCCGGGCCCCGCCGCAGCAAGCGCAGCCGGGGTTTTGGACATGGCAAACGGGTGTTCGGAGAGCAGCTCAAAGCTCATAGTGTGGGCCCTCGCCAGAGTTCATTCAGACGCTCTTACCGTCAGAGGGCACCCCCTGTCAAACGACTGGCAGGCTGGCAAGGCTCAGGAATTGGCGGGTGCGGGGATGGGAGCGGCCGACGGGGCGCCTACTTGGCGTAGGGGTCGAACTTGTTCATGGTCTCGGTAACCGTCGTGCGCGACAGGAAGGGGCCGTCTTTGACCTGGCAGGGGAAGCCGTCATCGACGTACTTCTGCTCAGCGAGGGCGGTCTTGACGGTGACGCTCAGCATCGGGACGTCGGTGATGCAGCCGTTATCGGCTTTGACCACCGTCAGTTTTCCTAGCTGCGCCGTCAGATCTTTGAGCTCGCTATCCGCCAGCGTTCGCATCCCCGATTCAGAGCGATAGGGCATCACCCCGTCGCCGACGCAGCGCGAGTACTGCAGAAGACCGCTGTCGAGCGCCAGGGTGTAGCTCCGCGCACCGACGAGACACGTCGAGCCCGCGGGGGGAGCCGGGGTGAAGCCGCCTCCGGGATTGACCAGCGCGACGCTCTTGACCGACGGCGTCACAATCGCTTGGCCGATGCCCGTCACCGGCCGACCGTCGTCGCCGCCGCAGCCAAGGAGTAGCGCCACGCCGCCCAGCGCAAGCTGGCCGAAGCGAAGTTGTTTCCGTCGCTGAACCGCATTCTTTAGAAGTGTCATAGGGTTAGCCTTTCTGCACAGAAAAGAGGTGTGCTCAGAAAGTCTAAGCAAGCCGGAGGCCAAACCGGAACGGTGCGCGATGGCGGGCCTAGCCCGAGGGAAAGCAGGAGGAGAGTGGCTGGGGAGCGGCGATGCGGAGGCCGGCGATGCGGCTTAGCTGCGAGGCAGGAGGAATTCGATGATCGAGGCGACGCCGAAACCGGTGGCACCTTTGCTGTGGTGTCCCGACTCGCTGGTGGCCTTCACGGGGCCGGCCATATCGACGTGGATCCACGGCGTCTCGCCGACAAATTCCTTGAGGAACAGGCCAGCGGTCAGGCAGCCACCCTTGCGGTCGCCGCACTGCTTGACGTCGGCGATGTCGCTCTTTAAGGCTTCGCTCAGGCGCTCGGGCAGGGGCAGCGGCCACATCTCTTCCCCGGCGGCGCGCGCGGCGTCAAGCAGCGGCGTCGAGGCATCCTGGGTGTTGGTCATGACCCCCGCGCAGTGCGGCCCCAGAGCGACCTCGCAGGCGCCAGTCAGCGTCGCAAAGTCGATCATCAGGTCAGGCTTGATCTTCTCCTGGGCATAGCTCAGCGCATCGGCCAGGGTGAGGCGGCCTTCGGCGTCGGTGTTGTTGATCTCGACGGTCTTGCCGTTCATCGAGCGCAGCACATCGCCCAGCTTGTAGGCGGTGCCGCTCGGCATGTTTTCGGTCGCGGCGCAGATCACGTGGACTTCATCGGGGCAGCCCAGCTGGCTGAGCGCCGACATCGCGCCCAGCACCGCACCGCCACCGCCCATGTCCATCTTCATATCGAGCATGCCGT
This sequence comes from Pseudomonadota bacterium, assembly GCA_035345735.1. GTDB lineage: Bacteria > Myxococcota_A > Polyangia > Palsa-1104 > JAEUJZ01 > JAEUJZ01. The sequence goes on from DAORCZ010000049.1 coordinate 13,788, forward strand.
CGCTGGTCTTGATCGACAGACCGCCCGAGTCGAAGGTCACGGACTTGCCAATCAGCACCACCTTGCGGCGCGGCGTGCCGCTGGGGCGATAGGTCAGGTGGATGAAGCGCGGCTCTTCGTTCGAGCCCTGGGCGACGGCCAAAAACAGGCGCATACCCAGCTCGCGGCACTCGCTGGGGCCGAGCACCGTCAGCTCCAGCCCGCGCTCCTTGGCCAGCTTGCCCGCCACTTCGGCGAGGTGGCGCGGCGTCATCTCGTTCGCGCCCTCGTTCACCAGGTCGCGGGCCAGCATGGTGCCCTGCGCCACGGCCTGACCGCGGGCCACACCTCGCACCTGCGCGGCCTTAATCGCGGGGTCCGAGCTGGGCGAGCCAGCCGGGGCACCCGGCACAGCGGGCAGAACGATTACGTCGCTAAGCACGGATGGCTTTTTCCGCTCACCCGTCCAGTACTTGTCAAACTGATAGCAGGAGAGCACTGCCCCTTCGGTTACCAGCTGGGCAACCCGCTCAGCGTGCTGTGGCTCAAGCTCAGGAAGCACGATTCCAATGCTGCGAGTACGGCTGGCATTGGCCATTCGCACTGCACGTGCTGTAAGCGAGCGCACATCGTTAAGCTGGAAATCCTTGCGCTTCCCAGCCCCCACCAGCAGCACACGTCCGGCTGCAACTTTGCCGTGTGTATGTAATGTAAATGACTGAGTTTTCTTGCCCGTAAACTGCTCGTCTTCCAGCAGCCCAGGCAGGATCCCGGAGAGGGCCTGATCTAGGGCTCTCAGTACCGGGTTATCGCTCAGTTCTCCTTCAAAGAGAATCAGCGCGCAGGCGTCCACGCGTAGCGTTGCAAGCTCTTGAGTCTCTGTCGGAAATGTGAACTGCATTTCCTTGTTCTCCTAAAACGTATCAGCCGCCAAGTTGGAAGGCGATCTTACACCGATTTTTTCTATGAGATAGTTTTTGTAATCTAGAACCAGCAAAAACTCCTAAGGCTTTCGGAGTCCGTCGCTGATCTCCGGAGGGACCTCGTCGGCCCGTCGCTAACCATGCACTTACCATGCCTCCCTGACGTTGACAGGTCGGGGGCGCGCACGATAGCGTGCGACGAGACTCATGCCCCAGGCCCGGCCCACCTTATTTGACCGCCGCTTGTTGGTCATCGCCGGCAAGGGCGGTGTCGGCCGGACGACCGTGGCCTGTGCGCTGGCGCTGGCAGCGGCGCGCCGGGGTAAGCGGGTGCTTTTGGCCCAGACCAAGTCGAAAGAGCGCCTACCCCGCCTGTTTGGCGTCACCCAGAACTTTGTCGAGGTGCAGCCGGTCGATAGCAACCTGTGGGCGGTCAACATGACGCCCGAGGTGGCGCTGCGCGAGTACGGCGTCATGGTCCTGCGCTCGTCCTTCCTATCGCGCCAGGTCTTGGAGCGCGATGTGGTCCGCGCTTTTCTACGCGCCATCCCCGGACTTTATGACTACTCGATGCTGGGCAAGGTGTGGTTCCACACCACTGAGCAGGTGGCGGGTCGGCCGCGCTTCGATCTGGTGGTGCTAGACGGCCCAGCGACCGGGCATGCGCTGACGCTGCTCGCCATTCCCAAGGTCATCTGCGACACCGTCCCAGAAGGGCCGCTGACCGGGCCAGCCCGTGAGTGTCTGTCGCTGCTCACCGATGCGGCGCGCTGTCAGACGGTGCTGGTGACGCTGGCGGAAGATCTGCCGGTCTCGGAGAGCATTCAGCTCTCGCAGGGGCTGCGTCAGCTGGGGCTGCACCTCGGTCCCATCGTCGTCAATCGTCTGTATCCGCCGCGCTTCCGCAGCGGGGTCAACGCGCTGGCGCTGGAAGAACTTTTGGCGACCGCGAACACCGCCGGCAACGCGGCACTGCCGGCCGAGGTGCTGCACGCCGCCAACCTGCAGCGTCAGCGCTCTGCGCTCAACGAGCACTATCTAAAGACGCTGCACGCCGGGCTGCCACTGCCGCAGCTTCACGCGCCGTATCTGTTTACGGCCCAGTTCGCTCGCGCCGCGATCGAGACCTTGGCTGACCGCTTGGCCGAGCAGATCGATGCGCAGGCGCAGTCGCTGACCTAGCCTCGGCGCACCTGGGCCCGCACGCGGCGAACGCGGTTCGACCAGCCCCTCCGCGGATCGGCCCCGGCCGCGGTTCCCAAGCCGGGGCGCCTTCTGCTAGGGTGCGCGCATGCTGGTGACTAATGTGCGTCCGCTCTATGCCGACACCGATCAGATGGGTGTCGTCAATCACGCCGTCGCGCTGCGCTGGTTCGAGCTGGCTCGAGCCGAGTGGCTGCGCCGCCTTGACTACACGTATCGCGAGTTCGAAGAAACCGGCCACATGCTGCCGGTGTACGAGGTCGGCATCCGCTATCACCGACCGGCCCGCTACGATCAGCTTCTGGCCCTAGAAGCCGAGCTGCAGATCTCAAGCCCGGTGCGCGTGATCTTCAACTATCGCGTGCGCGATCAGCAGAGCGGCGCGCTCTTGCTAGAGGGCACGACGAAGCACGCCGTGACCAGCAAGGGCGGCCGTCCCAAGGCGCTCTCCGACGAGCTGCGCGCCATCATGCAGCGTGGCCTAGCCGAGCAGCAGGCCCAGACCCAAGCCGCCAACGCGGGCTGACCCCGCACGGCCCCTCCCCTCGCTTATTTCCGAAAGAACCTCAGGAGGACTCACTTATGGATCGCAACCTGGCATTAGAGATGGTGCGCATTACCGAGGCGGCAGCCATTACCTCGGCACGTCTGATGGGACGCGGTGATCGCAAGGCGGCGGATCAGGCGGCGGTGGATGCGATGCGCCGCGCCTTTGACTCGGTGCCGATCCGCGGCACGGTGGTCATCGGCGAGGGCGAGCGCGACGAAGCGCCGATGCTGTACATCGGTGAAAAAGTGGGTGCCGGCTGGACCGCCATCGCCGGCGTGGAGCTGATGCCGCGCGTCGATATCGCCGTCGATCCACTGGAGGGCACAAACCTCTGCGCCACCGGACAGCCCGACTCGATCGCGGTCATTGCCCTGGCCGATGACGGCAAGTTCCTCAACGCACCCGACACCTACATGAACAAGCTGGTGGTGGGCCCGGCCTGTCGCGGCGCCATCGACATCAGCCGACCGCCGACCTGGAACCTGCACGCCGTGGCCGAAGCCAAGCGCTGCCGCGTCGAAGATCTGACGGTGGTCATCCTCGATCGCGATCGTCACACCGTGCTGATCAACGAAGTGCGAAGGGCTGGGGCGCGCATCCGACTGATCTCGGACGGCGATGTGGCGCCGGCAGTGGCCTGCACGCAGCCCGATAGCGGCGTCGATCTAGTGATGGGCATCGGCGGTGCGCCCGAGGGCGTGCTGGCGGCGGCGGCGGTGCGCTGCATGGGGGGCGACATGCACGGTCAGCTCGCCTTCCGCTCGCAGGACGAGCAGGACCGCGCTTACAAGATGGGCATCAAAGATCCCGATCGCGTCTACAAGCTGGAAGATCTAGCGCAGGGCCATGTGATGTTTGCCGCCACTGGAGTCACCGACGGCAGTCTGCTGC
>DAORCZ010000049.1:17433-18518 GCA_035345735.1 Pseudomonadota bacterium
GCGCAGGGCCATGTGATGTTTGCCGCCACTGGAGTCACCGACGGCAGTCTGCTGCGCGGCGTGCGCTTCTATGGCGGTGGGGCGAGCACGCACTCGGTCGTCATGCGCTCCAAGTCGGGCACCGTGCGCTTCATCGAAGCCCGCCACGACTTCGAACGTAAGCCGGCCTCTTCGGGCCTGCGCTCGTCGCACTGAGCGGGACGGAGTCGGGCCGGCAGACCAAGCCGGCCGCGGTGCAGCTAACCGCGTGGCCGTTGCGCTTCCGCCCGGAGAGCAGCGATGCGACGCTGCAGATACGGGGAAAACGCGCTGCCATAGCGCTGCCATAGCTCGGGCCGGCGCCAGTCTTCGCTGGTCACCCGCCCGCGACACAGCCGGCTGCCGCACTGACAAACAAACTCATCGTACGGCGAGCCATCCGTCATCGCGTAGTCGTAGCAGATCTGCTCTCCGGCGGAGATATCGCGCCCGGCGACAAGGACAATCTGGCCGCTGAGGCGGGTATTGGGCTCGCAGCTATGGTTGATGAAATCGACGAGGCTCGGCGGGCGCGGGACCATGAAGGCCTCGTCCTCGATCTGCAGGCTGTGGCGGCGCAGATCGTCGGGCAGCGTGGCAAAGCTGGCCGCGTCATACACGTCGCCCCCCCAGATGACCAAGACCTCGCCGGCCCGGATGGGCGCCTGCGCTTGGACGCCCTGTCCCCGCGCATCACCCTGGCACAGGGGCGTCAGCTTGGGGGATTGATACGATGCCGAACGCCGTTCGTTCACGGGACCTCGCAGGCGGAAGAAAAGGGCCGCATGCTAGAGACAAATCGGCGCGACGACAATCGACTTGCGAGCGGGATGCGCGGGGGAGGAACTGAGCTACTTGCTGCCGGGGGCGCGGGCGTTGCTGTTGGCTGGGCTGGGGCCGCTGCCGCGACGACGTTCAAGACCCCGCAGGCGAGCCCGCCAGGCGCGGGCGGTGGCGTTTTCGGGGTCGAGCGCCAGCGCGCGATCGAGGCAGCGCAGGGCCTGCGTGTCGTCTTCGCCGTTGTGGTAGCACAGCGCCTGGTTGCTCCAGGTCACGGCGTGCTCGCC
>DAORCZ010000050.1:0-3388 GCA_035345735.1 Pseudomonadota bacterium
CGCCCGAGAAGCTGATGAGGATGTTGTGCGGCGAGACGTCGCGGTGGACGATCTCAAGCGGCTTGCCGTGATCGAGACGGGTATGGGCGTAGTGCAGGCCCTTGAGCGCTTCGGCGATCAGGTAGACCGACAGCGGCAGCGGGAACCACACGCCGGCCTTGGCCGACGATTTTTCGGCCTGTCGCAGGTCGCGCCCTTCGATGAGCTCCATCGCCAGGTAGTAGCGATCGCCCTCTTTATCGAAGTCGAAGATCTGCACGATGTTGGGGTGGTGCAGCTTGGCGACTAGGCGCGCTTCGTCGATGAACATGCGCACCGACTCTTCGTCGCCGGTGAACTTGGGCAGGATGCGCTTGATGACGAGGTCTTTGGTGAAGCCCTCGGAGCCCAGCGTTTTGGCCCGCCAGACCTCGGCCATGCCACCGACGCCGATGCGCTCCAGCAGGTGGTACTTGCCATAGCGCTCGGGAGCCACCGGAGCCGTCGTGTCGTACAGCGATGGAGTCGCCGAAAACGTGATCGGCTTGGCGTCGGCGGCGCGGGCCTTGGCGGCCTTGATGGCGTTGGCGCTGGGGGCGACGCCCATGCCGGTGATCTTGGCGGTGCCAGGGGGCGGCGTGCGGCTGCTGGGCGACGGGGGCGGCGTCTTGGCACTGGCCGCTGGGGTGCCCGGCAGGCGTGGCTGCGACTGCTGCGATGGCGGCGCCTTGGGCTTCGCGCTGGGCGCAGGTGCCCCAGCGGGCGCGGCTGTAGCCGTCGCTCCGCCTACCGGCTCGCTCGGAGATGGGGGGTTCTTCGCCGCCACGATGACAAGAATGCCGCTCTGTCAGCGTAACACATATCGGCGGGTCGCTGACGGCCCCCCGGTTGTGGTCCCTACGCAACGGAAACAGGGGGCTGGCCCGCGGTTCTTTTTGGGGGGGCGAAGGTCGCTGTAGGCGTTTGCCACCTTCAGTCACTTCGGGCTCCGCCTCCGATTGCGATCGCCGATAATGATCTGATCCTGGCGAGTGCCGAGCTGCAGCATGTGGAGCGTTGAGAAAAAGACCGATCGACTGGTGGTCATCACCATCAGCTCACCCTTTGGTCACGACGATCTGGCGCCGTTTCTGGCCGCCGTTGGCAAGCTGCTGACGGAAGTGCCGGGTCGCGTCGTGACCTGCATGGATCTGCGCCACAGCATGGTCTTGGCCCCAGATGTTGCGGACTCTCTCGTGGGCCTGATGCGCCGCGACAATCCTCGCATCGAGCGCACGGCGTTCCTGCTCAACGACAACGCGGTGATGGGCATGCAGGTGACGCGCATGATCCGCGAGGCCAATCACCCCAGCCGCCGCACCTTCCACGACAGCGCCCAGCTGATCGCCTGGCTCGAAGAGAGCCTGACGCCGAGCGAGTTGCAGATCCTGCACCAGCTGCTGCACGTCTAACTTGCGGAGGGTGCGCGTCGAGCTCTGCGGCGCGGCGAGGGTTCGCCTACGGACTTAGCGCCAGACGCAGCTCGGCCTGGGTCTGTGGATCGTCTTCGCGTGCCAGCGCATCGCCCAAGATGGTCGTGACGGCGGCTGCACAACCGGGATCTCGACGAGCGATCTGACCCAGGGCCCAGGCGAGGTGCTGTCGCACCAGCGGCGGCTCGCGCTTTAGCGCCTCGGCCAGGGCGTCTACCTCCGACGCGGTTCCGACATTGCCGAGCGCCACCGCGACGTTGCGCAGCAGCTGATTTTTTCCCAAGCGGCGCAGCGCGGTTCGGCGCACGAAGCGCCGGATCTGCGCCTGCCCCAGGCCGAGGAGTTCCAGCAAGACGGGGCGGCTCTGGGCCGGACGCGGGCGCAGCTCAGGGTCGGCGCGGCTGGCCAAGGTCGGCGAAGCGTTCCACGGGCAGACCTCCTGGCAGAGATCGCAGCCGAAGATCCAGGTGCCGATGGCCGGACGCAGCGCGCGAGGAATCGGACCGCTGTTTTCGATCGTCAGGTACGAGATGCAGCGACTGGCATCCAGCTGATACGGCGCGACAAAGGCGCCGGTGGGGCAGACATCGAGGCACTTGCGGCAGGTCCCGCATTTTTCGCTGCTGCCGTCGCGGACTGTGCTGCGCGGTGCGACATCAAGTCCGACCAAGAGCTCGCACAGCAGGGTGAAGCTGCCAAGCGCGGGGGTGATGAGCAGGGTGTTCTTGCCGATGAAGCCCAGGCCCGCACCTTCGCCGATCGCGCGTTCCAAGAGCGGGGCGGTATCGACGCAGATGCGATACGCCACCTGACCGCCGAAGTGCGTAAGCAGGCGGTCGGCAAGCTCGGCAAGACGGCGCTTCAGCAGCAGGTGATAGTCTTCGGCGCGCGCGTAGCGAGCGATGGTGCCGCGCAGGGCGTTGGGACCCCGCTGCGACGGGACGAGGGGCGGCTCGGGATGGTGATACGACACCGCGATCGACAGCACGCCGCGCGCCTGTTCGCATAGCAGACGCGGATCGCGACGGGGGGCGGCATCGCGGCTCAGGTAGTGCATCTCGCCAGCGCGGTCGGCCGCCAGCCAGGCCGCAAAGAGTGCGTGTGAAGGCACCTCAGCCACCGGGGCGCAGGCCATCGCTGCCTGAGCAAATCCACAGGCCCGCGCTTGGGCAAACAGCCACTCCGTCACCTCGACTGGACTAGGTGTCGGCCCAGGGGGGGAAGCACTCGCGGAATTTTGGGACAGATCGGTGAGCGAAGAAGGGGCCGACATCGCTGAAGATTTCCAATCACCGAGGAATCTAGGGCGCTGCAGCCGCCACTGTAACGATTCCTTTTGTCAGGGCACTCATCTATAGTCACCAGCCGTGGCAGGGACCTACTTTCTGGGACTTGCTGCGACAATCCACGGGCCGCACCGGCCCGATCAGACAAAGGGAGAGACATCATGAACAAGAAGACGATGGTTGCTCTGGTTTCCGCTCTTTCGTTCGGCTCGATGACCACTGCGGCCCTGGCGGGCGAGGCGGCCAAGAAGGAAGAGGCGCCGGCCAAGGCTGACAAGGGCAAGAAGGACGACAAGAAGAAGGACGACAAGGGCAAGAAGGGCGGCGAGGGCGGCTGCAAGGGCGGCGAGGGCGGCTGTAAGGGCGACAAGCACTAAGCCGGCTTCCCTGCGACCCCTAGGCTGCCTGGGCGCATCTAGCGCTCGCGGTGGGCTGGGGTAGTCACAGAGGGTCGCGGTCGTCGTTCCTGCCCTCCAGACCGGAGGCGGGGATGCGCCGCGGCCCTTTTTTTTGGTGGGCTCTGATCTTCGCGAAAGCGGCGATATGCTGCGGGCCCTGGTCTTGAGATGGAGTCGGTATGGCTGCCCCCGTACAAGGCATCGGAATCGGACTGCGCCGCGATCTCGCCGAGGAGCTGACCCAGACCTCGCG
>DAORCZ010000050.1:3488-18470 GCA_035345735.1 Pseudomonadota bacterium
CGGCAGATCATCGCGCACACCGCCCCGCGCATCCGGCAGGCGCAGGCCCACGTCGGGCGACCGCTGCTCTTGGAGAACGCGACGTTCTATGCCCAGATGCCGCCGCCGCCAGGCACTCCGCCCGCCGATGTCTTGGATGAAGCGACGTTCCTTTGCGAGCTTCTCGAAGCGGGCGACTGCGCCATGCTGCTCGACGTCAACAACGTCTACGTCAACAGCCGCAACCACGGCTTCGATCCGCGGGCCTTTATCGATCGGATGCCGCTCTCGCGCGTGCGACAGATTCACCTGGCCGGGCACAGCGATCTGGGAAACGTCATCATCGATACCCACATCGGGCCAATTATCGATCCGGTCTGGGATCTGTACGCCTACACGCTGCAGCGCGCCGGTCGCCTGATCCCCACCATCATCGAATGGGACGCCGAGATTCCGCCGCTGGATCAAGTGATCGACGAGGCCGATCGCGCGCGCGCAGTGGCCGAGCGCGTCCTTGCGACGCCAGCCGAGCCGACAAGCCGGGCGGGTGAGTCCCCCATTGTGAGGGCGTCATGAGCCAGTCAGGCATCGCGGCGTTTTTTGCTCAGATTGGACCGTTTCTGCACGGCGCGGCGTCGCACGCCGAGACCGCCGGGGTGCTGTATGGCGATCCCGCCGATGCGGTGACGGCCCGGCACGCCGAGCGCTTGGCGATCTATGGTCGCTTCTGTGCCCTGCATCGCCTGGAGGCGCTCAAGGTCTTTGAAGCAACCGAGGCCGCGGTTCGGCAGCACGCCGCGGCCAGCGACGGTAGCCGCCCTGCTAGTGAGGCCTGGTCGCGTCTCGTCGAGCGCTACTTTGTGGCGCATCCCATGCACCACTTCGAGATCAACCAGAACGGCGAGTTTTTCCCCGAGTTCCTCGCCACGACCTTGGCCGCCGAGCCGGATTCTCTGCCGCCGTTTATCGCCGAGCTGGCCGACTTTGAGTGGTGGGAGTGGCTGGTGATCATTGCTCCCGATGCCGAGAGCGATCAGCCCGCCGATGCCGGCCCGCTGCGCCTTTCGAGTACCGTCGATCTGCGCCCCTATCACTACGACTTTGTCGGCTGGCTGGACGCTGAACCAGAGGAGCGCAGCGCGGCCCCCGAGCCGGGCGAGCACATCGTCTTTTTCTGGCGCGATCGGACGCTGCGTGGTCGGCGAGATCGTGCCCTGCCGATAGAGCTGGTCGTCGTCAAAGCCATCCTGGAAGGGATGCGCATCGATGACGGGCTAGCCGCGCAGATTGGCGTCGATTTTGCCGAGCTGTCCGAGACCTTGGCCGATCTGCACGCGGCCGGCATTGTGCTGGGGGCGGTTAGCGAGGCGGGCTAGTCGCGGGGGGCTGGCTGGCGGCTGGCGGCGGGCTTCCAGGGCCGTACGCGGGATCGTTCTGCGGTCGCGGCTTGAGCGCACCCCCGACGGTCTGCGCGCCGCCACGGACATCGCGCCCGACGCGCTCTAGCCAGTCGTTCCCCGGCGGCTCAACGACTGAACGAATGTCGTTGCCGACGCGATCGAGCGTGCTGGGTGGGGGCCGATGCCCGGCGGGCTGCATCACCTCAGGACCGGGGGCCTGAGGTCCGCGAGGCCCGGCTGCGGTGGGCAGCGGTCGGCGCGAGATCTCGGTGGCCGCCGTCTGCGGGCTGGGGCTGGGCGCCGGAGCCGAGCTGCGGGCCGGGGGCGCAGCGGGTGGCGAACTGGCCATGGGTTCGAGGGGCCGATTGTTGCCGCCGGTCAGGGTAAAGCACTGCACCACGTCTTCGCCGCTGGGTCGCCGGCTGCACCAGTCGATGGCATCGGCGGAGTACTGACGATCCGCCACCACCTGCAGGCACTTGAGCGCGACGGGCGCTGGGCTCAGTCGGCCACAGACCGCGACCACCTGAGGCAGCAGGCGATGGCTGCCGGCGAGCTTTTGACACTCGCTGGCGAAGGTCGCATCGGCTAGCCCCTGGCAGGGGCTGGGCTGGGCTGGGCGCGCCGGCTGAGCCGACGCACGCAGCGTCGGGGTCAGACAGAGAGGAAGCAGGATAAGACAGGGAAGTAGGCTGCGCATGGGGACCTCTGGGCTCTGTACAGAACGGCTGGCCTGGCGATACTAGCGGGCCGCGTAAACGAAGGAAATTTTGCCCATGCAGCCCTCGAGTTTCAGCCCTGCGACTTCCAAAGACCGCGAGCCGGTTCCGCCGCGACCCTCGCCACGCGATGGCGTCATGCCTTCGCCGCAGACCCTGCCTTGCCGCGATCCCGCTAGCTTGGAGTCGCTGGGCGAAGTGCCGATCTACAGCCGAGCCCAGGTCGTGCAAACCGTCGAGCGCGCCCGTCGGGCGCAGGCAGCCTGGGGGCGCACCAGCTTCGCCGCGCGGCGACAGGTGCTGCGCACCTTGCTTGATGAGATCGTGGCGCGGCAGGAAGACATCTGCCGCCTGGCTTCGCGCGACTCGGGCAAGACGCTGGTCGATGCGGCGATGGGCGAGGTCTTTCCGGTCTGCGAAAAAATTCGTCACCTGCTCACGCACGGCGAGGCCGACCTGCGGCCGGAGTCGCGACCCTCGGGCCTGATGCTGCACAAAGCGGCGCGCGTCGAATACCACCCGCTGGGGGTCATCGGCGTGATCTGTCCGTGGAACTTCCCCTTCCACAACATCTTCTGCCCCGTCGTGCCGGCCCTGTTTGCCGGCAACGCGGTCGTCGCCAAGGTGTCCGAACTGGCCTCGTCTTCGGCGGCCAGCTATCAAACGCTGATCGCCGATGTGCTGCGCCGCTGCGGTCACTCGCCGGATCTGGTGCAGATCATCACCGGGGCGGGTGAGACGGGTAGCGCACTCGTCACCTCGGGTGTCGAAAAGGTGTTCTTTACCGGCTCGCCCGAAAACGGTCGGCGCGTGATGTCGGCGGCATCACAGACCCTGACGCCGGTCGTGCTGGAGCTAGGCGGCAAGGACCCCATGATCATCTGCGACGATGCCGATCTGGATCAGGCCGTGGCTGCCGCCATGCTGGGCGTCTACACCGCCTGCGGCCAGATGTGCGTCGGGGCCGAGCGCCTGTACGTCTTCGACGGCATCTACGATCGCTTCATCAGCGAGGTCTGCGACCGCGTGCGCACCCTGCGCCAGGGACCGCCCAGCCTAGAACCCGCCGAGCGTGGCCGCTTCGATGTCGGCGCCACCACCATGCCGCGCCAGATCGAGATCATCGAGCACCAGCTGGCCGATGCCGTGGCTCGCGGGGCCCGCATCCTGGTCGGCGGTCGTCGCAATCCCGACTGGCCCGGACAGTTCTTCGAGCCCACCGTGCTGGTCGATGTCCGCCCCGACATGGAGATCGTGCAGCGCGAGACCTTCGGGCCGGTGATGACCATCCAGCGCGTGCACAGCGAGGAAGAAGCCGTGCGCCTGGCCAACGCGACGGCCTACGGCCTGGGGTCGAGCGTGTTCAGCAAAGACCTGCGGCGCGCTGAGCGCATCGCGGCGGGCATCTCGGCCGGCATGACGGTGATCAACGACTTCGGCATCGCTTACATGGTGCAGTCGGCGCCGTTCGGCGGCCTGCGCATCTCGGGCTTTGGCCAGATCAACGGTCGCGAAGGTCTGCGCGCCTGCTGTCACGTAAAGACGGTGGTGAGTGACCGCCTGCCCCTGCATGCCGGGGTGTCGCTATATCCCGTGCGCTCGGCGACGTTTCCGCTTTTGCAGAGTGCGGTGGCGCTGATCTACGGCTCGGGGCTCAAGACGCGGGCCGAGGCGGCGCTGGGGGTAGGAATGAACCTCTTGCGGCTGGCGCGCGGGCGCTAGGTCGCGGCCTCGCGATGCGGCGCTTCGGGTCATTGGCTCGACGGAGAATCGCAGCGTCGCGCTCCGGGTGTTATACCGCTTTCGATGCGTAAGCTCGTCTTGTGTGAGAAGCCAAGCGTGGCGCGCGATCTGGCGCGGGCGCTGGGGGTGCCGGCGCGCGGCGCGGGGCCGTACGAGAGCGACTCGCTGGTCATCACCTGGTGCATCGGTCACCTGATCGAGCTGGCCGAGCCCGCCAGCTATCAGCCGGCTTGGCGGCGCTGGACCGCGGCCTCGCTGCCCATGTTGCCCGAGACCTTTCAGCTGCAGCCGATCAGCAAAACGGCGGCGCAGTGGCGCAAGGTCCGCGATCTTCTGCGGCGGCGCGACTTCGCAGCGGTGATCAATGCTTGCGATGCCGGTCGCGAAGGCGAGCTGATCTTTCGCTTCTGCTATGAGCTGTCGGGATCGCGGCTGCCAGTCGAGCGGCTGTGGATTTCGTCGCTGACCGAGACCGCGATTCAGCGCGGCATGGCTGGTCTGCGTCCCGGTCGAGCATTTGATGCGCTGGGCGCAGCAGCGCGCTGTCGAGCCGAAGCCGACTGGCTGGTCGGTCTCAACGCCACGCGGGCCATCACGCTGTGGCGCGGCGGCGGCACTCTGCTTTCGCTGGGACGGGTGCAGACCCCAACCCTTAGCCTAATCGTCGGACGCGAAGACGAGATCACCCGCTTCGTGCCCCGCCCGTACTTCGAGGTCGAAGCGACGCTGCAGCCGGCTGCCGTACCGGGCGAGCCGAAGGCGACGTTTACCGCGCGCTTTTCACATGCCGGTCAGAGCCGCTTTGCGACCGCCGAGCTCGCCGATGGCATCGTCAGGCGCGACTCTGCCGTGGCCGTGGCTGAGGTGGAAGAGATCGCTGAAAAGACGGTGCGTGAGCCGCCGCCGCTCTTGTTTGATCTTGGCGCGCTGCAGCGCACGGCCAATCGTCGCTTTGGCTTCTCGGCCGACCAGACGCTGAAGCTGGCGCAGGCGCTGTACGAAAAGCACAAGCTCATCACCTATCCGCGGACTGATAGTCGGTATCTCAGCAACGATCTATCGGCGCAGCTGCCGCGGCTGTTTTCGGCGCTGGCTCACAGTCCGCAGTACGCGCCGTTTGTGAAGCCGCTGGTTGCCGGGACCCTGAGGCGCGCCGGTTCGCCGCGGATCTTTGCCGACCACAAGGTCAGCGATCATCACGCGATCATTCCGACCGCCGTCGATGTGACGCCGGCTCGCGTCGCCGCGCTGAGCGAAAACGAAGCCCGCATCTTCGATCTGATCGCGCGTCGTTTCCTGGCCGCCTTCTATCCCGACGCCGAGTTTCGCGATACCCAGGTGCGGCTGCGCGTCGATCCGGTTGCTCGCGGATCGGCGAAGAGTCCGCCGCCGCCAGCCGCAGCGCGACCCGAGCGCGAGGAATTTTTGAGCGCGCTTCCGTCGCCCCCGGATCGCTATCAGGCTCGCGGGCGGGTGCGGCTGGATGCCGGCTGGCAGGCCGTCGCGGGCTTTGGTGATGCACCGAATCGGCGAGGTCGCACGCCGGATGCAGAGGCCGATCCGACGGATGCCGATGCCGAAGAGGCGCCTCAGACCTTGCCGATTTTGCGTGTGGGACAGCGGCTGGGGGCGGGGTTTGCGCGACAGGACAAGCAGACGCGCCCGCCACCGCGCTACAGCGAGGCGACGCTGCTGTCGGCCATGGAAGGTGCGGGTCAGGGGCTTGACGATGCGGCGCTACGGCAAGCCATGCGCGATCACGGCCTGGGCACACCCGCCACGCGGGCAGCGATCATCGAGACCCTGCTCGGGCGAGGCTATATCGGTCGGCGCGGCAAGGTGCTGGTGCCGACTGCCTTGGGGACCGAGCTTGTCCACTCGCTGCCGGTGCCGGCGCTGGCCTCGGCGGAGTTGACCGGGCGTTGGGAAGCGCGGTTATCGCAGCTAGCGCGTGGTGAGGAGCGCGCCGAACACTTCATGCGCGATATCCGTGCCTTCGTCACTGATCTGGTGGCGCGCGTGGCCAGTGCACCGGTGCCGATCACTCCTCTCCCGACAGCCGACGAGGGACGTTCGGCCTCCAGCCGGGGGGCCGTCGAGGCCGGGGGAGCGCGGGAACGCCGTCGTCGTCCCCGGGGCAGCGCGGCCGCTGGTCGCTCGGCAGAGACGCCGTCGCGCAGTCGGTCGCGCAGCCGCCGCAGCAGCGAGGCCAAGCCCAGCACCCGCAAGACCCGGCGGGTCACTACCGAGAGCAGCCCGAGCCTGCGGACGCCGCGCAAGGAAGCGCCAGCGCGTCGGGCTCGCCGCTCCCCGCCGCCGGCCCGCCTGCCAAGCGAGCCGCTGCCCGCCGAGCAGGTCGCTGCCCCGCGGTCTCTCGAATCCGCGAGCCCAGGTCGGAGCGAGACCGCGAGCCGACCTGCCGCGCTGGGGAGCACCAGTCCCGGCTCCCCCGTCACTCCGCCTCTGTCCTGTCCCCGCTGCCGGCAGGGCGTGCTGATTTGGGGCAAGCGCGGCTGGGGCTGCAGTCAGTTCCGCAGCTGTCCCCTGGTGCTGCCGTTTGTCGTCGCCGACCAGCGGATTACCCTCGCCGACCTGCGCCTGCTGTGCAGCGGTCAGCCACTTTACCTAGCCAGCGCTGGTCAGACCGTCGCCATTGCCCTGCAGGCCGGGCGCAGCGAGGCCCCGTTTCTCGTCACGATCTGACCGCTCGAATTTGATTTACAGTGATTAGATGCGCGCCTATTTGCGAGCGATCCCTGTCGCCTGTTTGTCTCTGTTCTTTGCTGCCTGCTCTTCCGAACCAGACGAGCTCAAGCTGGGCCAAACCCAGCATCCGCTCGTCGGCAAAGACGGAGCGCAGAGCATCAGCACTTTGAATCAGGCCGTGAATGCCTATGGCGTACTGAGCGCCAATGCCACCAAAGGCACGACGAGCATTCAGTTAGTGTCGGCCGGCAGCTTGGGTGTGCTGCAGGCCGGCGACCTGTTGATGCTGATCCAGATGCAGGGCGCCACCATCGACACCTTCGACAGCGACGCCTACGGCACGATCATCGACCTTTTCGGCGCAGGCCTTTACGAGATGATCGGCGTGACCGGCGTCAACTTCATGAACAACACCATCACCCTCGACGGTAGCTGCGGCGGCCTGCGGAACACCTATCTGGCGCAGGGCCACACCCAGGTCATTCGCGTGCCGCAGTACACCACGCTGAATGTGCCCAACAGTATCAGTGCCTCGATCGGCGCCCCGGCCTGGGATGGCAATAGCGGCGGCGTCGTGGCGCTGATGGTGCAGGACAGCATCACCTTTGAAGGGTCGGGCCTGATCGATGTCTCAGGCAAGGGCTTTCGCGGGGGCGGCATCGACGCGACCAGTGGCACCGGCCTGGGCGTCTCGAAGTTTTGCTCGACCCTCACCGCTGACGGCGCAGAAAAGGGCGAGGGCATCGCTGGCTATCAGAGCTCGCTGGGCAACTGCTTTTATGGTCGCGGCGCTCCGGCCAATGGCGGTGGCGGTGGCAACTACGCCCGCGCTGGTGGCGGCGGCGGTGCCAACGGCGACAGTGGTCTGGCTTGGAACGGACACGGCGTGATGGAAAACACCGTCATGGGCGCCATGGCCTGGACGCTGGACCCCGGCTACACCGGCAACGCCAATCAGCTCACCAACTCGGCCGGCGGTGGGCGGGGCGGCTATAGCTCGGCCACTACCGATCAGGTCGCGACCACCACCGCCCCCGGCGCTGCGGCCTGGGGTGGCGATCTGCGACGCGAGGTCGGAGGTCGCGGGGGGCGTCCGCTGAACAACGATCCGCTGCGCCAGCTTTTTATGGGTGGTGGCGGTGGCAGCGGGGAAGGCACAACGACCCCCTACAGCCCCCGCGCGGGAGCCGGGGGCGGCATCGTCATGATGTTCAGTCGCGATCTCATTGGCACCGTGGTCGTCAAAGCCGACGGCAATGTGGGTCAGGCATCGAGCAACAACGAGGGCGGCGGTGGCGGCGGCGCTGGGGGCAGCATTGTGATCGCCGTCAACCGCAACCAGGGCAGCGTGACCGCGCAGGCGCGGGGCGGGCAGGGCGGCAACAACGGCGCGACGTTCCCTAACAGTCAGGGGGCCGGCGGTGGCGGCGGCGGTGGCTATATCGCCGTGACCGGCACGACGGCTACGCGGGCCGCGCAGGGGGGGCTCGCCGGCTCCAGCAACAGCTCAGCCGTGAGCGAGTTTCCCGTCAACGGAGCGACGCGTGGCGCCGCCGGTCAGCCCGATAACGACGCCAACTCTGGACCTGGCAAGCAGTACCCGATCTGCATCCCCACCGACGTCACCGTCACCACGACTGCCGGTCAGAACATCACCGTGCCGGGAGGCTCGGCGCGCTTCACCGCCAGCATCAAGAACGTCGGGCCGTTGGCCATGCGCGACATCAAGCTGACCGAGACGCAGCCCCTGGTCCTGACCAGCGTCACCTGGACCTGCACCGGCAACGGCGGCGCGACCTGCGCTTCGCCCACGGGCAGCGGCAACCTGCCGTCGGTGATCGATCTGCCCGTCGGGGGCGAGCTGGTCTACGTCATGAACGGGCTGGTATCGAGCAGCATGGCCGGAGGTCAGCTGACCTACTCGCTCACGGCCACCCTGCCCAACGGCTATTACGATCTGATGCTCAGCAACAACTTCAGCTCGGCGAACTGCAACGTCGTCGCCGGCAGCTTGATCGACCTGAACATCGCGGTGCGCACCGATCCGCTGGAGCCGGCGGTGGGTGAAAATGTCACCTACTTCTTCACCGTCAACAACCTGGGCCCCTCGACGACGTCGGCGGCCAGCCTGTCGTTTACGCTGCCGATGGGCGCGTCGCTGCGTGGCGTGCTGTTCGCCGATAACTGGAACTGCAACATCATGAACCAGACCGTCACCTGCCTGCGCCAGAGCCCTCTTGCGCGCGATCAGACGTCCGAGCTGCAGCTGCTTGTCAGTCCGCCGGCCGGCGCGACGGCGATCCGCATCGTGGCCAACGTCAGCGCCTCGGACAATAGCGAATCCAAGCCCAGCGATAACACCGTGGTCTGGGACATCCCGATAGGCGCCTCGCGCGTGTACGCCGCGGGCGGTGGGCTCGGCTGCGCACTACTCGGCACCGTTGGAGGTTCGGCTGGCTCGGTCGCGACCTCGGGGCTTGGCTTGGCTCTCCTGGCTCTAGCCTATGCCTGGATGCTGGCGATGGGGCGACGTCGCTCCCTGCGCGCAGGACGGGAGTCGTAAGCGCGTGTCTGCCCGAGAGCTTAGACCTCGCTCGTGGCCCTTCGATGAGCTACGCCGGCGAGCCGGTGGTGGCTCTGGCGCCTCGCTGTCCCCGGCGCGGCGGGCTTGGCTTTCGATCCGCGGGCTCTGGCTGTTGGCTCTTTTCGGTGTGATGTGGCAAAGCCTACCGGCGGCGGCCCAGAACAGCGGCTTTCAGCTCAATCGCTACGAGCCCACCACCGTCGGCGAGTGGTCGTTTATGGTCGACCATCCCTGGTATTCGTCGACGCGCTATGTCGCGGCCGGACTGACGCTGAACTACGGCCATGACGTGTTGGTCTTGGGGCGGCTCAGCTCGAAGGGCAGCTTCAGTCCCATTGACCCCATCATCACGCACCAGCTCCTTGGGCACTTTGAGGTCGCTGGCTCGTTTCTCGATCGCATCAACCTGTCGTTCATGTTGCCGGTGACCTTCCTTGAGCGCGGACAAGAGCTGGGTGGCATCACGCCGCTGCCCGGGGCTGGCGTCGGCGATCCGCGGTTTGCCGGCATCGTGCGACTGGTCGGGCACGCCGATCGCACGCCGTTTTCGCTGCACCTCTCGGCCACCGTGTGGATCCCGCTGCGCCAGTTCAATGCCTCGCTGGCGCCGCAGCTTAGCGAGCAGACCGTGCGCTTCTCGCCGAAGCTCATCGCCGGCGGGCTGTATCGCAAGTTTCGCTGGTCGGCGACAGCCAGCTTCCTGTACCGCGCCGAGGCGCTGCTCGGTCAGACGGTCACCGTGGGACCTGAGGTCCAGCTGGGTCTCAGCGGCAGCTACGCCGATCTGTATCGCCGCTTCTCCGTCGGGCCAGAAGTGCTACTGAGCACCGTCGTAACTGGCGGCAATGCGTTTGGGCGCGACTTCACCAGCCTAGAGACGCTGATCGGTGCGCACTACAACGCGCTGCATCAGGTGCAGTTCGGGGCCGCGGTTGGGCTGGGCATTTTGCGTCAGCCTGGCACGCCAGATGTTCGCTTCCTGCTGCGCGCGGCCTATGCCCCGATTCGTCGGCCGCCCGAAGCCGATCTGGACAAGGATGGCATCCCCGATCGCGACGATGCCTGCCCACAAGAAAAGGGAATCTCGGATCCCGATCGCGGCCGCAACGGCTGCCCACGGCCCTCCGATGTCGACAACGACGGCGTCTCGGATGCGCAGGATCTGTGTCCGCGTGAGCCACGAGGTCTTTATCCCGATCCCAAGCGCGTCGGCTGTCCGCTGGGGGATCAAGATCGCGACGGCATCCTCGATACCGACGACCTCTGCCCCAAGCAGCCGCCCGGCGACAAGCCCGATCCCAGTCGCAAGGGCTGTCCGCTGCCCGACCGTGACAACGACGGCGTGGTCGACAAAGAAGATGCCTGTCCCGAGGAAGCAGCCGGCGACAAGCCCGATCCCAAGCGGGCAGGCTGCCCCCTGCCGCAGCCTAAAGATCCGGCGGTCGACGAAGAGTTTTTGCGCGGCCTGCGACCGATCTTTTTCGCGCGGCGCAGCGCCAAGCTCGATCGTCGCAACGAGGCGGGGCTGCAGGCTCTTGCCGAACAGCTGCGCAAGCATCCCGAGCGCAAGAAGCTGCTGATTCGCGGCCACAGCGATCGCGAAGGCAGCGAGGCCGACAACGACCGCCTCTCGCGAGAGCGCGCCGAGGCGGTGCGGCAGTGGCTGATTGGCGCGGGCATCGCTGCCGAGCGGCTAGAGACCCGCGGGTTAGGACGCAGCACACCACTACCGGCCGAGGAAGGCGGAGGCGAGGCCGCGGATGGCCGAGCGGCGGCAGCCCGCAATCGTCGCGCCGACTTCCGACCCAGCGACCCCCCGCTCTCCGAGGCCGATGTGCGCCGCCTAGAAGCCCTGGAGCGCACCTCGCAAGCCGCTGAGGAAGAACCGACGGAGCGTCCCCGACGTCGTGGCAAGCGCTCGCGACTCGACGAGCTGCTAGACGAGGTCGAGGGGCAGCAGCGGGGCGGCGCGCCGGCAGCCTCGGGAGCTCCCGCCAATCCCTAGGGGGTGCTGCGCCGGTGGCACCTGAGCGCGCACCTTGCGTTGGCATGGGGAGCGGTTGAGGCAGGGTTCCCCGCCTCGGGTCAGCCTGCTACGGTCAGTTGTCCCCACGGGTCGTCGTGCCCAAGGCAGCCCAGCGCTGCGACCGACCATGCCCAGTCCGTGGGGACCGCCTGATCGTCAGCTCCAGCGCCGAGGGAACCCCCTTGGCCGAAGTGGTCGCGTGGCAAATTGCTGGGACAGTACGATGCCTTAGCCGCTACCCGTCGATCAAACAGAGCTTGGCGGTCAGAGGGTCGGTATAGTATTTGCCAGATCACGCAGAGCACAGGAGTCCTGCCCAACATGGCCCGCGATCCGTTTGCCCCAGTCATTCATCAGAGCGGCCCACCGAAGTGGTTATTCATCGTCGGTGGTTGTGTGGCGTTCATCTTGATCGGTCTCGCCTCGGTCATGTACCTCGTCATCTCGAAGCGAGCCGTCGCTGCTGCGACGCCGCCGACGCCAGCCCCTGTGGCGGCACCGGCCGACCCGGCCGCTGCGTCGGCTGCCCCCGACAAGCCGGCTCCGTCCGGCGATGCCGTGGCCGCCAACGACAAGCCGGCCGCCGGCGATGACAAGGGTGAAAAAGGCGAGAAGTCCGGTAGCAGCCGCCGTCACCACAGCAGCAAGAGCAGCGGTGGTAGCGCGAAGAAGAGCGAGCCCGCCGCCGCCAAACCAGCCTCTCCCGCGCCCGCTCCCAAGCCGAAGAAGGCGATGGACCAGAAAGAGATCGACAAGCTGCTCGGCATCT
Source organism: Pseudomonadota bacterium (assembly GCA_035345735.1). GTDB lineage: Bacteria > Myxococcota_A > Polyangia > Palsa-1104 > JAEUJZ01 > JAEUJZ01. The sequence continues at coordinate 15,415 of DAORCZ010000050.1, forward strand.
AAGCGGTCTTGCCTCGGGTCATCGCCCGCTTGATCGGCACCGCATCCGCCGTCCCGCCTCCGTAGGACACCCAGTCTCGCTTCCCGCCTGAAACGCAGCTATCCCGATCGCTTCGGCCGCTTGCCCGAATTAGTCATTCGGGCGCTAGCACAAGCTTGATATACTCGCTAGGTCGTCCTCTGAATGCGGCGGCCGTACCCTTGAGATTTCGCTCTGTTATCACCCTTCTGGCCTTGTCCTGCCTGTGTTCGACAGGAGGGTCCGAGGCTCAGCCTGCCGCAACCCGCCCGCGGCTGGTTCTGGTCATCTCCATCGACCAGATGCGCTACGACTACCTTGAGCGCTTCGGCAAGCTGTTCAAAGGCGGCTTCCGCACGCTCATGCAGGGGAGCGCGCAGTTCCTGAACAATCGCTACCGCCACGCGAACTGCGAGACCGGCCCAGGGCACGCCGTCATCCTCTCGGGACAGCACGGCTCGCACACCGGGATGATCGCCAATAGTTGGTACGATCAGCTGCTCGGCAAGTCGGTCAACCTCGTCGAAGATCCGGTGCATCAGCCGGTCGGCGGCAAGGGGCGCGGGGCCTCACCGCACTACTTCATGGGCTTTACGGTCGGCGATGTTCTCAAGAGCAAGTCGCCGAAGTCCAAGGTCATCGGCGTCTCGCTCAAGGACCGCGCCGCGATCCTCATGGCCGGGCGTCGCGCCGACGCGGCGTACTGGTACGAGACGGCCGAAGGGCGCTTCATCACCAGCACCTACTACATGAGTCAGGCGCCGGAGTGGCTGAATCGCTGGAACGAGCAGAAGTACGCCGATCGCTATGCCGGCCGTTCCTGGACGCGCCTTTACAACGATGAGCGCTTTTACGAGCGCTACGCCGGCAAGGACGCTGTCGAGGGCGAGTGGGATCGCAAAGACATCGTCTTCCCGCACAAGCTGCGCAGCGCCCCGCCCGACAAAGATTTCTATGACGATGTGCGTCGCACGCCGTTCGCCGATGAGCTGACGCTGGATGTGGCCATCCAAGCGATGGCCGGGCATCAGCTCGGCCAGGATGAGCACACGGACATTCTCGCCGTCGGCTTCTCGGCAACGGACATCGTCGGCCACACCTATGGGCCAGACAGCCACGAGATGATGGATCAGCTGCTGCGGCTCGATCTCGTGCTCGACCAGCTGCTGTTTGCCGTCAATCGCAGCGTGGGCTTGAAGAACACGCTGGTGGTGCTGACCGCCGATCACGGCTCGCAGCCGCTGATCGAGACGCTGATCGCTCGCGGCCAGCCGGGGCGTCGCCTGCACAGCAAAGAGCTGAACAGCATGTTCGATGCCGCCTTCGCGCAGCGCTTCCCAGGCATCAAGGGCCTGATGGCCTACTTCGATCCGCCGAACTTTTATCTCAACGAAAAAGTCATCCGCGAACACCAGCTGACCATCGAAGAGGTGACGGCGGTGGTGATTGAAGTGCTGGGGGCTTCCGGTCTGGTGACGGCGGTGTACACGCAGGCGGATCTGGCCCGCGGCACCGCCGGGCTGGGAGCCGAGACGGGCGGCGATCCCTACCGCGATCTGTTCCAGAACTCGTACTTCGGGCCGCGATCGGGACATGTCGTGGCGCGCATGAAGCCCTATGTCTACGTCGACGATCGGCCGGGCGGTACGGGTCACGGCATGCCGTACGACTATGACCGGCACGTGCCGCTGTTCTTCCTGGCGCCCAACATCAAGGGCGGTCGCTATCCTCAGACCTGTGGTCCCGAGGACATCGCTCCGACGCTGGCCCGTTTCATTGGCTTGGAATACCCGCTGGAATACGACTCGCGGGTGCTGACTGAGATCCTGCCCAAGGTGCCGGTGCCGCTGCTCGGTAAGTCGGGTGGATCGTCGAAGGGTGAGGGCGGGAACGCGAAGTCGGCCAGTCCCGGTGCGTCCCCCGCGCAGTCTGCGCCGCCGAAGCCTGCTGTCGCTGCGCCGCGCTAGCGGTCACCTCCCGCTATTCCGCGAGGTGACAGGCGACTTGGTGCGGCTGCGTGCCCGGTCCGCTGCTGAGCGTGCGCAGTACCGGCAGCTTCGTCCGACAGACCTCAGGCTGCTTCATCTCGGCATACTTCGGACAGCGGGGATGGAACGGGCACCCCGGTGGCGGATTGGTGGCGGAGGGCGGATCGCCAAACAGGAACAACCGCCGCCGCTCGGCCTGCGACGGGGTCTCGCGACGGCGGGCCGGTCCCGAAAGTGGCGTGCCCGGCTCGGCGATGTGCGGCGGCTCGACGACGGAAGCGATCAGCGCCGCGGTATAGGGGTGGCGCGGCGAGCCGTACAGCACGTCGGTCTCGGCGAGCTCGACGATGCGGCCGAGATACATCACCGCCACCTTGTCGCACAGGTGCTCGACGACCTTGAGGTCATGCGAGATGAACAGATAGGTCAGGTTCTGGCGGGCCTGGATATCGCGCAGCAGGTTCACGATCTGCGCCTGGATCGACACATCCAGTGCGCTGACCGGCTCGTCGGCGACGATCAGCTTGGGCCGTACGGCCAGGGCGCGGGCGATGCCGATGCGCTGGCGCTGACCACCGGAAAACTCGTGGGGATAACGACGTCGGCTGTCGGCGGGCAGGCCCACGTCCGAAAGCAGGCGCTCGACCGCTTCAATCTCCGCTGGACCACGGGTGGGCGGCGCGACCAGCGCGTGGACGCGCAGCGGCTCGGCGAGTAGTTCGTGCACCGTCAGCCGCGGGTTGAGCGAAGCGAACGGGTCCTGAAACACCATCTGCACTTGCCGTCGCAGCCGTCGCAGCTCACGGTTGGGCAGGGCGCGCAGGTCGACCCCATCGATGTGGATCTCGCCAGCCGTCGGCTCTAGCAGGCGCAGCAGGGTGCGGCCCAGCGTCGATTTGCCGCAGCCCGACTCGCCGACCAGGCCCATGTTTTCACCGGCCCGCAACGAAAAGCTGACGTCATCGACGGCGCGCACCAGCTTCGGCGGGCCCCATAGCAGGCCCTCGCGGCCGATGACGTAGTGCTTGCACAGCCCCTTTACGTCCACCA
>DAORCZ010000051.1:0-18403 GCA_035345735.1 Pseudomonadota bacterium
GACCTGTTCCGACAGGTGCTGCGCGAGCGCGGCTCGGCCCCTTCGGCCAAGCAGCTGGCGGTCGAGGGCCTGGGCCTCAGCGGTCGCATGCTCGATGCCCGTCTGCTCGGCAAGCAGATGGACGCGGCCAAAGATCCGACGCTGAAGCTGGGAGCGGCAACCTCCATTGTGCTCATCGCGCGCAGCGCCCCGACGGCGTTGTCGGATGACAGCATGCGCTGGGCCCGTGGGGCTCTGGCCGATAGCAAGTGGGCGATTCGCGAGGCGGCGGTCGAAGTCATCGGTGACTCGACGGCAGAGGATGCCGTGCCGCTGCTCGCCAAGCTGCTGACCGACAGCCACCCGATGGTGCGTCAGACGGCGGCTCGCGCGCTGGGCCGACGTAAAGAGGACAGCGCGGTCGCGGCTCTGCGCGGTGGTCTGAAGGACGGCGAGGCGGCGGTGCGTCAGGAAGCGCTGCGCGCTCTGCTCAAGCTCAGCAAGAGCCAGTCGACGGGCGTTCGCAAGAAGCTGGCTGAAGACGCCAACGCGATGGTGCAAGAGACGATCAGCGGCGGTACCGACTCTGAAAAAGCCCTGGCGCGTACGCTGCTGTTGGGCCTTGGCGACAAGTCGCAGCTCGACGGACTGCGCGATCTGGCGAAAAACGGCAGCGCCGATGTCCGACAGCTGGTGGTCGATAACCTGAGCGGTCAGAGCGACGTCATGCTGTCGCTGCTCGCCGACAGCTCGTTTGCCGTGCGCTTCGGCGCCGCCAAGCAGCTTGCCGAGGCGGGTGACAAGCGCGCCATCCCAGTCCTGCGCGAGGCTCTGGAACGCAAGGGACCCGAGGCGCTGCAGGCGCTGGTGCTGCTGCGCAAGCTGGGTGAGAAGGTCGATCTGCCGCCGGGCCTGGTCAGCGCCGTGTCATCGGGCCCGCTGGCGCAGCGCCTAGCGGCGGCCGAGACGGCATCCCGCCTGCCGACCGACCTGGCGCTGATGCTGCTGCGTCCGCTGGCGCATGACGCAGATGCGCAAGTCCGCCGCCTGGTGGCAGGTGCCGCGGCTGAGCTTCCAGCCGGTCCCGATGGGCCAGCCGGTGTGCCCATCCTGCGTGTGCTTGCAGCGGATCCCGATCCTGCTGTGCGTGCGCGTGCCTCGGCGCTGCTGGTGCAGCTATTGCCCCTGTCAGCCCGGGTGGAAGAAGGCACACTCACCAAGTCGCAAGCTGCCGAGCAGGAAAAGAAAGACGCCGAGCAGCACACGAGCGAGACCAAGAGCAAGCCCGTCGAAGAGGGCAACGAGAAGCTCGCCCTGCCACCCCCGGCGCCGAACCCCGATATGGCCAGTGGGGATGACGACGAACCCCCGGCTCCCGACGGTGTATCGGGGACTGGCTTCATCAAGATCGAGGGTCCAGCCGGCGTCGAATACGCGCTCGATCGCGGTCGCTGGCAGAAGATCGGCGCCGAGCCGATCAAGGTCGCGGCAGGCAAGCACACCGTCCTGGCGCTCTCCGGGATTCAGAAGGTCGAGGTCAAAGACAAAGAGACCCTGACCGTCACCATCTCGGAGTCGCAGGTCGAGAAGCTGGCCGCGGCGGGGCTTGAGGCGCTGGGCAAAAAAGACCTCAAGAAGGCGCAGAAGCTCCTCGAAAAAGCGACCACGCTCTGCAACAAAGAGAAGAAGCTGGCCGCGCGCTGCAATGAACTTCTGATCGAGATCCTGTTCTCGCTGGGCCAGCTCTATCAGGAGCAGGACAAGCTGCCGCAGGCGATGAACTCGTATCAGCAGGTTGTTGACCTGGGTAGCTCGGTGAAGGGACACGGCGACCGCGTGGCGGCCGCGCAGCGAGCGATGAAGGAGCTCGCACCGAACCTGGGGCGGGTCATCTTCCCGAAGAAGTCGAAGAAATCGTGCCAGGAAGTGACGCTGTACATGCTGCCCGGCACGCACCAGATCGAAGTCGATGGCGAGTCACAGACCGTCAAGGTCCGCGGCCAAGAGACCGTGCGCCTGGGCTCGTGCCCGTAGGCCTGCCCAGCTGATGAGGGTCACCATGCGAAGAAGAGCGATTCACGTTTCGGCCAGGGCGCGCTGGCTTGCCACCCTGCTTATGCTGGCCATCGGCTGGTCGGCGAGCGTCGAGGCGCGGCACCACCGATCGAAGAAGTCCAAAGAAGACGCCGAGGCCAAGAGCGACGAGGGAGCAAAGTCCAGCCCCGCCAGCCCGGATGCGGCTGCGGCCGGCAAAGATGCAGGCTCTGGGACGGCCACAAGTGGGGCCGTGCCCGCCCTGCCGGCAAACCCCAGCGACTACCCAGCGGCGATCAAGAAAGCCGAGGACTCGTACCGTCAGTCGCCCGGCCCTGATGTCCTGTTGCAGCTTGGCATGCTGGCCGATGCGCAGGGCAAGGTCTTGGATGCGCAGGACTTTATGCGTCGCTACCTGGCGGATCCCCTGGTTGATGCCAACGCTCCCGGTCGCGCTGAGGCCGAGCGGGTGATTGCCAAGCCGCGTCCGGCCAGTGGCGAAGTGCAGATCATCGCCGACCAGAACGGCATCGTGACGCTCGATGGGCGCTTGGTGGGTTCGCTGCCGCTGTCGGCACCGCTCTTGGTTTCGCCGGGCAAGCACAACGTGAACCTAGAGCTGCGCGACCGCACGATGAAGGGCCAGATGAAGGCGGTCGAAGGGCGCGGTATGGAGATGAACTTCAGCCGCGCCAACGGTGCCGTGGTCGTGACGCTTCCGACGGCGGTGATCGTCGTTCCGCGCTTCGGGGGCGCCGTTCCCGGCCAAGAGATGCAGCGGAAGTTCCAGCAAGCGGCCGAGCTGGGCGTGACCCAGGGCCGCTTGGCGGTGTTTAGCAAAGAGGTCGCTGTCAAGAAGGCCGAAAAGGCCGCCGAGTGCCTCGACACCGTCGAGTGCCAGGCGCAGCTAGCGGCTGACAACGATGTCGACTACGTGCTGATCGTGCAGGTGGATCGCAAGGTCTCGGCGCCGCCAGCCCCCGTCGTGCGTCCCGGCGTCCCCCCTCCGCCCCCCGCTCCCGGCAAGGAGACCTGGGGGATGCGGCTATCGCTGGTCGATGCTGACACCGTCGACGTGGCGTCCGCAGCGGAGCCGAGTTGTCCAGGCTGTGGTGGCGATCAGCTGGTCGCTACGCTCAGCGAGCAGGTGCGCAACATGATCAAGGAAGCCCAGGGCAAGGGACGTGGCTCGTGGGCGATTACCTCGGATCCGCCGGGGGCCACCATTCGCGTCGGCGATCGCGTGATTGGCAAGACGCCGCTGTCGCGCGCCGCCTTTGCTGGCAGCTTCGAGCTGGTCTTCGAGAAGCCGCAGTTCAAGACCGAAAAGAAGCAGGTCGAGGTGCAGAGCGGTCAGAAGGCGCAGGTCGCGATCACGCTGACGCCGGAAGAGGTGAAGGTGACTCCGCCGCCGGTGGTCGTCGAAAAGCCAGTCGCCCCGCCGGTCAAGCGGCCGATCTGGCGCATCGTTACGGGCAGCGTTCTGGCGGCGGCTGGCGTGGGACTGCTTGGCTTTGGGATCTCGGCACTCGCCGTGAACGGTCAGTGCTTGGCTGAGCCGATTGCTCCGGCGACGAAGTGTCTCGATCGCTACTCGACCGGGACGGTCGGCGGCGCGCTCACCGGTGTGGGGGCCGCGGTCCTGGTCGGTGGCGTGCTGATGATCGCCATCCCGAATACCAGCAAGCCGGCTCCGGCGAAGGCCGCAGCGAAGCAAGCGTGGCTGGGGGGCGGCGGCGCCCTCTTGCCGTCTGGACCGGGCTTGGGTCTATCGGTTGGGCAATGACTGCGGAGGCCGTGATGCAGCGACTACCTTCCTCTCTCCTGTTTTCGGCATTCGCTCTGCTTTCTCTTGCGGAAAGCGGCTGCGACAAGGTGTGGGGCTACTACGCCACCGGCGATCCCGATAACTGCGTGCGCACCACCAATAGCTGCGCCGCCGACGAGTTCTGCAATCGACAGACCCAGGCCTGCGAGAAGTACCTGCAGACCATGTATCCGCGGGAGGATGTCCTGATCCCGCCGACGTCGCCGCCCAGCTTCCTATCGCCAGGGGGCAGCGCCGCCGGGCTCACCTATCCGCGCGACATCGCGTACTCGATCGGCACGCCGATCCAGTCAATCCCGACGGCTTCGCCGATCCCGACCATCTACTACACGATCGACGGCACGGACCCGACGCCGGGTGGGGCGACGACGCTCTCCGGGCCAAGTCCGATCAGCCTGGGCAAGCTGGCCGGCGGCACGACGCTGCGCTGGTTTGCTGACTATGGCAGTCCCTATACCGCCGAAGCACCGCACAGCTTTGCCGTCGGCACGGACACGACAGCGACCAGCAACGCCGGCTTCATCATGGAGAACCCCAGCCTGTACGGGGGCAACGGTCCGGTCGTGCTCGTCCCGCGCGCCGCTCGCGTCAACCTGAAGATCGGGCTGCAGAGCTGGGCCAGCAGTCCCGCCGGTACCTGCCCCAAGTGTCCGACGCACGTCGTGGTCACTGTGCCCTCGCTGGGCCAGGTCGGCTGCCACACCAATATCGAAAACTTCGGCGTCTACCCCGGGCAGACCTTCCAGATGTTTGTCTCGTTCACGGCGCCGACCACGCTGGGCAAGTTCCCAGTCCAAGCCGGCGTGCTGCAGCAGCCTCGCTGTGAAGGGGTCACCGCGGCGCCGGCCAACGCCGTCGATGTCGCTCTGATAGTGACGCAGTAACGGCCGCGTCGCGACCTGCCGCCCACCTGTGGGCCGGCGATGGCCGACGACTTTGAGTCCTCTCCCGCCTACAATCCGCACATGTCGTCGTCGCAATCGCGCGACCTTGCACCCACTGAAAGTCTGGCGCCGGCAGCTTTCCCCTCGGCAGCTACCGCGGAGCAAGCTGCCGGAATTTCGAACCCGGTCGCTGCCCCAGCGTCCGCATCGGCACGACTGCCGGGCATCGACGTGGCTCGTGGACTGGCTGTTCTGCTGATGCTGCAGACCCACGCTTTCGATGGCTGGGTGAGCCCAAGTGCGAAGGCCGGCCTGGGGTATGCGTTCAGCCGAGCGCTGGCCAACATCCCGGCGCCGCTGTTTCTGCTGCTCGCGGGCGTGGGACTTAGCCTGGGGGCGCAGGCTGCCGCAACGCGCGGCCAGAGCGATGCGCAGATTCGTCGACAGTTCATGCGGCGCGGGCTGTCACTGCTCGGCTGGGGCTATCTGGTGAGCGCGATCTACGTCGCCATCGAGTGGCCGGTGCCGCGCGCCGATCTTCCGTCGCTGATCCTGCGGGCCGACATCCTGCACTGCATTGGGCTATCCCTGCTGCTCTGTGCGGCTCTCGTGCTGCGGCGGCGTCAGCTGCTCTGGCGCGTGCTCGCTCTCGTCGGGCTCAGCCTCTTCCTGTCGGTCTTCATCGGGCGACATCAGCCCGGGGGACTGCCGGGCGGGCTGGCCCCGCTCGCGGCGCTGCTCTATGACGTGCCGCCGTACACCCGCTTCCCGCTGCTGCCGCTGGTCGGCTTCTGCGCCGTCGGCGTGCTGCTGGGCGAGCGCCTGCTGGCTCGCGCATCCAGTCCGCAGCGACTTCTGGCCTGGCTGGGCGGTGCCGTGGTGGCCGCGCTGCTCTGCGGGCTGCTGACGCAGGCGACGCTGCAGCACTTTGGTGGAGTGCTCCGTCGCAGCCACCCGGCGGTGGTGTGGAACTTTGGCGATGGCTGTGCGCGGGCCGTGGCCTGCCTGGCGATCGGCGGTCTGCTGGCCAGCCTCGTCCCGTCCAGTGCCAGGGGGCTGGAGATTCTGCGTCGCTTGGGGGGCGGCTCGCTGCTCGCCTATGCCTTGCACATTCCGTTTTGCTATGGCCGGCTCGCGCGGCCGCTGGCTGGCCGGTTGACGATGGCGACGGCGTTCGTCTGCCTGCTGCTCCTCAGCGCGGCGGTTTACGGCGCGCTCGTTTTGCGTGATGCGCTGCGTCATCGCCGGCGCCGCTCGGTGGGTTGAGATCCGCACTGCCCCTAGTTCCTCTCGTCTGCACTTTCGCAGTACGCTGAGGCTTCCCCATGCAAAGGAGTCCGCAATGCCTGCCTTGCCCTTCAACGTGATGGATCTGCCGGCCTTCAAGCCCTTGGCGCTGTTTTCCTCGCTGCTCGTGCTCAAGATGTTTGCGGTGGCGTTCTCCACCGCACTGACGCGCAGCAAGTCCGGCGTCGTCGTCAATCCCGAGGACGGCAAGGTCATCAAGAATGCGCACACCGAGCCGCAGGATGCACCCGACGTGCTGCGCGCCAAGCGCGCTCACCTCAACGACATCGAGAACATTCCAGGGTTCCTGGCGCTGGCCATCATCCTCACCCTGATGGGCGCCTCCTCGACGGCGGGCTGGGCCTATTTCGGCGTCTACTTCTTCGCGCGCACGCTGCACACCATCTGTTATCTGAACGGCGTGCAGCCGTGGCGAACGATGTCGTTCTTCTTGGGGCAGTTCGCCATGCTCGGCGTGGTTGTGCAGATCCTCATGAAGGCGTTCCACTAGGCCGCCTCAGGCCGGCTGGGTCGTCGGAAACGGCAGACACAGCTGCGGGCTATCGGCAGGTTGCGGCTCGCCCCGGGCCGGCACTTTGGCCGCACGCAAAAGCCGGTGCCGCCCCGCACTCGCCGCGCTGGTGGTCGTCGCATCCGGCGTCCCTTCTTCCTCTCGTTCTTCGACCTGACTCACCGGACTCTCCGCTCCCAGATCGCACAGACCCGACAGCGAGACTCCCAGCAGGCGCACGGGGCGGCTGCCGATCTCGGTGCGCTCAAAGAGCGCGATGGCTCGCTCGGCCAGCGCTTCGGCCTCGCAGCTAGGTGTCGGGCTGCTGCAGCTGCGCGTGATGGTCTGGAAGTCGTGGTAGCGCAGCTTCAGCGTCACTGTACGCGCGGCTCGGCCGTGCTCGCTCAGCCAGGTCGCGCAGTCGGTCGCCATCTGTCGCGCGGCTTGTTCTAGCGGCTCGCGCTCGCGGAGGTCTTCGGGAAACGTCGTCTCGTTGCCCACGGACTTGCGCTCACGGCTTGGCTCGACGGGACGCGGGTCGATGCCATGGGCCAGGTTCAGCAGCGTATCGGCGAAGCTGCCCACCACCGTCCGGAGCTGCTCAGCGGTAGTGCGGCGCAGATCGATCAGCTTGTGGAAGCCCGCAGCGCGCAACTTTTCAGCGGTGACCGGCCCGACGCCCCACAAGGCATCGACGTCGAGTCCGGCCAGGAAACGCTCAACTCGCTCGGGAGGGATGACCGTCAGACCATCTGGCTTGCGATACCCCGAGGCGATCTTGGCAAGAAACTTGTTCGGTGCGACTCCGGCCGAGGCGGTCAGCCCGGTGCGCTCGAAGATCGCCGCCTTGAGGCGCTGCGCGACGGTTGAGCCCAGCGTCTCGCCCCAGCTGTTTTCGCTGACGTCCAGGTAGGCCTCATCCAGCGACAGCGGCTCGACGAGCGGCGTGACCTGCCGAAACAGCTCGAAGACCTGCGCCGAGACCTGCCGGTAGGTCTCAAAGTTTGGCGGCACCACCACCAGCTGTGGGCAGAGGCGCAGAGCCTGCGACATCGGCATGGCCGAGCGCACTCCAAAGCGCCGGGCCTCGTAGCTGGCGGCGGCGACCACTCCGCGATGACGCCCCCCCACTGCGACGGGACAGCCTCGCAGGGCTGGCTGATCCCGCTGCTCGACTGAGGCGAAGAACGCGTCCATATCGACGTGGACGATGCGGCGCAGCGTGCTCTCCATGGGGATCTGTCGAACCTCTCGTCGCTCTCGACTCCCTGGCGATTTTGCCGGCGGCTCTGACAGCCCTGGCGGCGGTGAACGGCTGCGGATTCTAAGCAACCGGCTGGCAAGTTGATACATAATCGCAGGGCGGCGCTCTGCGTCGCTGCCTTCGCTTAAGCGGCGATTTCTCCTTGGGCATGCGTATCTTCGTCGTATGGGATCTGGCCTCGCCAAGAGTTCGCGATCTGCTCAGCGGACTTAGCGAGACTATTGCCGAAATCCCAGGCACCGACGGAGCAGAACCCATCCCGGTACAGTGGGAGAGCGTGCTGCCCGACACCGGGACCCGCAAGATCTCGCGCTCGATCATCTGGCGCGGCATTCAGCAGGCCGACCGCGTGCTGGTGTTGTTCGACGCCGAGCAGCCAGAACCTAGCGTCGGCTGGAAGATCGGCCTGGCACTGGGCTGGCGCAAGTCGATCCACGTCGCCTGTGTGGGGGCGGCGCTGCCGCGCTGGGTGCAGACTGGCATGCTCAAGGCGCTGCAAGTCAGCCTGGTGAGCGACGTCTCTGGTGTGACTCAGCTCTTGCGGGGTGTACCCGTCTCGCTGCCCGAGCCCGAGCCGCAGCGCGCCATCCCCAGCGGTATCCACAACGTGGGGGCGATCCAAGATCCCGGCATCCTGCTCTTGTGTCCCAGCGGGGCTGCCGGGCTTACGCTGCGCGAGACGGCGCAGGATCTGCTCTACAACTGCTACTTCCTCCCTGAAGAGGTCCTGAGTCTCGGCGAGCTTTTGAAGCTGCTCCGCGATCGCTCGGGCATCTTCTGGGTGCTGGCGCCCGACGGTGCGGCCGAGGCGAGCAACACCGCGCACGCCGTGGTCGCCGGCATGTCCGAGGCCGCCGGTTGCGACGTCACCGTGCTGCGCTCCGCCGACTGCGCGGTGGTGCAGGATGTGCAGCCGCGCGAGCTTTTGTTCCGCAGCATCGCCGAGTTTCGGCAGAAGCTGATGCCGTCGCGGCCACCGCCCGACTCGCTGCCGCCCCAGCCCTCACCGCTTGCGGGATCGGGCCTGCAGCCCGAGACCTCTGGCAACATCGTCGTCGCTGCGCAGGTGCTGGCCGATATCGAGCCGGGCCACACCCCGCCCGCGATCAGCCGCGATGGCAGCTCAGAAGAGCAGGCCATCGAGAGATACCGCACCCGCCGCACGCACGCGCTTTTGGCCTTGGCGGCGCTGGCGATGGCGATTGCCGGGCTTTTGGCGCTGCGCGGCACCTCGTCGCAGCATCGTCCCAGCCCGGCCGGCCATCCCGATGCCGGCGTCGAGCCGCGTCGCTGAGCCACGCCAGATAGGTAAAAGAAATTACCTGTCCAGGTGCTCGGCGAGAAACGCGTAGGTGTCCGCCCAAGCCCGCTGCGCCTGACGGCGAAAGACCAGTGCTTGGAAGGCGTGGACCTCGTCTTCGTAGTAGCGGGCTTGGTGCGCGATCCCCAGCCGGCCCAGCGCGCGCGCCAGGCGGCGCGTGTCATCCAGCAAGGGGTCGCGTGTGCCGACACTGGCGAAGTAGGCCGGCGGCCGTCGCCCCGATGGTAGCGTCTCCCCCCGCGCCGCCAGATCTTCCAGCAGGCAGAGCGGGTCAGCGAGCGAGATCGCCGCGTGATCGCGGACCTGGCCGATATAGGCCTCCGAGGTCTCGCTGAGCCGATCTTGAATCCACAGCGGCAGGCGTTTGCGTCGCGAAAAGCGCTCGGCATCGCTGACCTGCAGGATGCCGCACATCGGCAGCACGACGCGCGGCACCACACCGCTTTCGTGCACGGCCCGCGCCCACGGCGCCTCCTGCGGCAGCAGTGAAAGCAGCGACAGCGCCGTGACAAGGTTCGCCCCCGCCGACTCACCAGCCAGCACCAGCCGACTGAGATCGCCCTGGTAGTCGCCCGCCTTCTGGCAGACAAACTGCAGCGCCGCCGCCGCGTCTTGCAGCGCCGCTGGGAAGGGATGACGGGGCGCCAGCCGGTAGTTGATCGAAAACACCAGGAAGCCCCGCCGTGCGAAGGCCAGAGCCATGACCCAGTGCGTATCCTTCGACAAGATGCGGAAGGCGCCGCCGTGGATGTACAGCACCACCGGATGTGGCGCGGCATACACCGCCGGATCGCGACCCGGCACCAGCTTCGGCGACAGCGAGCGCGGGACGTAGATGTCGAGCAGGTGATCGCTCTGTCCACTTGGCAGGTAGGGCACGTTGCGGATCACCTCCACACCGTGGTGAGCCGGGCGCGCTCGGGGATGAAGCCGCCCCAGGTACGAGACACCGGTCAGCCCCTTGTCGAAGATCACACCGCCGATTCGTCGGCGTAGCTGCGCGGCTATCGACATCACGCCCCTCCAACAAACAGCGAGCGAACGCTCAGCGCAACGCCAGCTGAGCCGGGGGCCTCCAGGGTCAGTGGCTCGTCGGGGAGGAGGTCAACCAGGTTGTCGCTCCAGCCCAGCACGCGGTCATCGGTTGCGCGCACCAGCACCGCTTTCGCTGGCCGCTGCACGCGTAGCTCAACGCGGTCACCATCGCGACGAAGCTGCAGGCCGGGATCGCGCAGCGCGGCTTCTGCCAGCAGATTTTTGAGCGGCTGCGGCCACAGCACGGCGCGCGCCAGCACCTGCTCGCCGGACTCGGTGGTCGCCACCAGCTGCGCGCCATAGATCAGCGGCCCGTCGGTCGGCTCTCCCAGGACGACGCCCAGTTCGTTGCTCTGATTGCCCACCAGCTGGCAGGGCTGTTCCTGCTGCCCGTGCAGCGTGCCATCGGGGCGGAAGGCGCGCAGACGAATGCTCAGCGGTGCGTCACCCAGTTCGTCGCTCTGGCGATCCGGCGCGACCACCCAGACCTCGACCCCTGTGCCTCCAGCGACGGGAGAAAGGCCCAACACCCAGGGCATAAGCTCGCGGCGGACGCTGTAGAAGCTGGGCTTGCGGCGCGGCGTTTCGCCCTCGTTGCAGTAGCCCAGAAGCGACCAGCTGACCGAGGGCCAGCAGTCGTCTAGCTGCCACACCAAGGCGCCACTGCAGCGGCGGTCGGCATCGAAGCGGCGGCGGAAGATGCGCACCGCATAGGCCATCGCCTCGGCCTGGTTGACCTGCGAAAGATACAGGTAGCCATCGGTGCCGGGATGGGGCGTGACCGGCAGGTTGCGCTCGATGTACTTGCCGATGCGCTCGGGGCCGTCCTGGCCGTAGTTCAGCCGACGCAGCGTCACCGGATCGACCGCCTCGGGGGCCAGCGCGGGCTCGACCACCGATCGCTCGGGCACGGCCTGCATGCCGAACTCGCTCGCGAAGCGGCCGATCAGCGCGCCGTAGTCTTGGTAGTCGCGCATCGCGCCGTGCCAGACGTCCCAGATGTGGCGGTCGCCTTCGCTGGGCGCGCCGGAATCGACGTGATGGCGCGAGTACGGGCTGCCGCGCCAGTACGGTCGGCTGGGATCGTGCGTCTCGCAGACCGTGGGCAGCACCCCTTCGTAAAGCGCGCGGCCATCGAAGCGGGGGGCGGTCAGCGATGAGGGCCCCGGGTCCGGGATCGGCTCGCTGGGGCCGGCGTAGACCCCAACCGACTGCGCGATCGAGTAGTCCTCGTTGTTACCCGCCCAGATGACCAGGCTCGGGTGGTGACGCAGGCGCTTCACCGCAGACGTGGCCTCGCGAGCCACGCTCTCTTGGAACTCGGGCAGCGCGGGATACAGGCCGCAGGCAAAGCCAAAGTCCTGCCAGATCAGCAGACCGCGCTCGTCGCAGAGATCGTAGAAGGCATCGGTCTCGTAGATGCCGCCGCCCCACACCCGCAGCATCGTCAACTCCCCTGCGACCGCTTCGTCCAAGAGGCGCGCGTAGCGCTCTTTCGAGACGCGGGTGGGCAGCACATCGGCGGGAATCCAGTTCGCGCCGCCGCAGAAGATGGGTCGGTTGTTGATCTCGAAGTAGAAGTTTTCTCCGTCGGGCAGTCGCTCCTCGACGAGGCGCAGACGGCGCGCGCCCAGGCGCAGTTCGCGACGATCGCAGAGCCGGCGTAGGCCCTCCATCGCCGCCCAGTACAGCTCCACCTTGAGGGTGTAAAGCGGCTGCTCGCCGTGCCCGCGTGGCCACCACAGCGCCGGCTCATCGATATCGAAGACGTCGTGCACTGTGCCCTGCGGCGTTGCCAGCAGCGGATAGCTCCGCTCGCCCAAAAGCGTTCCGTCGGGGGCGTAGAGCTGGGCGACGACTTCGTAGGGGTCGGCGCTCTCGCTGGCGGCCTCGATCTCGACGGCCAGGGCCAGCCGCGCGGTCCGCAGGTCAGCCGCGACTGACAGCGGACAGGACACATCTGAAAGTCGCGCGCGGGTGATCTGCAACCGGATCGGCTGCCACGGACCCGCGGTCAACACCGTCGGAGAGAAGTCCCAACCGAACTGATACTGCGCCTTGCGCAGATAGACCCGGCTGGTGTCGCCATTCCACACCGGGCGCTTGCCGTGGATTGCTTCGACGGCCTGCGCACTGCGCAGCGGGGCCTGAAACAACAGCCACAGATCGTTGTCGCGCCGTCGCAACATCCCGCTCTCCGGCAGGGTGATGCGGTGGGGGACAAACATGTTGTCGCTGTGCAGAATCTCGATGCCGTTGAGCCACACCGTCGCGACCGTGTCGAGGCCCTCGCACAGAAGCTGCACTGCTTGGCCGTCTTCGACGCGAAAATCAGGCGGCAGATCGAAGCGGCAGCGATATAGGAAGTCTGACTCATGGATCCACGCCTCCCCCGAAAGCGTCGCGTGGTTGTAGGGGCTGCCGATGCGGCCAGCCTGCCACAGCGCCTCGTAGGCGGTGCCGGGCACCTGGGCTGCGATCCATCCCGTTTCCTCGCTGAACTCGGCCGCTTTCGCTCGCTGTCCGACCTGGCTGGGCTCGCGCGGCTTGAGCTGCCAGCCTTGGCTGATCACGATCTCGCGCATGGCCCGAGGCTACCCGCTCGACAGCGGCGGTGTCTACAAGCGCGTATTCGATCGCCGCAGTCGGCGGGTCCGCAGGCGGTTCCCAAACGGCATCCAGCCCACAGCTCGAATAGGCAGTCGGCGGCCGGCGAAGGCAGCCGGAAGCCCGCGCAAGCAAGGGATGACAAGCTTTCTTTCCATGATGTAAAGATCCCGCGACATGAGGTCGCCTTCGTTAGACTGTTCGGCGCTGCGACAGCGCCGAGAAAGCCTGGGCCTGTCGCAGAGTGATCTGGCGGAGCGGGCTCGACTTTCGCGCCAGACGGTGAATGCCATCGAGACCGGACGCTCGGTGCCAGCGCTGGATGTCGCGCTGGCCATCGCCACCGCGGTCGCCGCTCCGGTCGAGGCGCTGTTTCGTCGGCCCGCGCGCCGCTCCCGTCCGCAGATCGAGGCCACGATGATCGGACCCGCACCGCGGCTGGCCGGCACGCGCGTGGCGCTGGCCCAGATCGGGGATCGTTGGCTGTCGTATGCGCTTACGCGCGACCGCCTGACCCAGCCCGCCGATGGTGTGCTGCGCCCCGGCCGGCGCGGGCGGCTGCCGGGCCAGGGCAACGTGCAAGGTCAGGTCCAGGTCGACGTGGACGTCCATGCCGATCTGGCGACGGTGCGCGACACGGTGGTGCTGGCCGGCTGTGCTCCGGCCCTCGGCTTGTTGGCGGAGTCGCTGAATCGTCAGCCTGGGGCGGGCCGCTACCTGTGGCTGCCCCTGGCGAGTAGCCCCGCGCTGCGTGCCCTCGGCGAGGGGCAGGTCCATGTCGCCGGCGTGCACCTCGTCGATCCTGAGAGCGGCCAGCAAAACCTCGCGGCGGTGCAAAACGAGAGCGGGGCCGGCCGGCGGCTGCTCCTGACGTTGGCCCGCTGGGAGATTGGTCTGGTTGTCCCGGCTGGGAATCCCCAGCGTCTGCGTCGCCTGCGTCAGCTGTTCCCGCCGCGTGCCGCGAAAGACCGGCGCCGTCCCGCCCTGCGCATCGTCGGGCGCGAGCCAGGGTCGGGCGTGCGGTGCTTCCTGCACGGGGAGCTGATCCGAGCCGGCCTGCCGGCCGATCGCGTGCTGGCCCGGCTGCCGATCGCCTGGGGGCATCTCGATGTTGCGCAGGCCGTTTCGCTAGGCGCGGCCGACGTCGGGATTGCCACCCGCGATGCGGCGCTGGCCTACGGCCTCGACTTCGTCCCGCTGCGCGAGGAACGCTACGACGTCGCCTTGCCCAGTGCGCTGGCTGATGACCGTCGCCTCGGTCGCTTGCTGGACACCCTCAGCTCCGCTGAATTCCGACGCGACCTCACCGCGCTGGGCTACGACGCGCGCCCCTGCGGCAGTCGGGTTGCCGAGCTTCTCGCCGCCTAAGCGCTGCGCCTCACCCCTGGAGCACGATGTCGATCCCCATCCCGAACGTTCCCTGTCCTCGCTCTGTGCCTCGGCCGCGGGCTGGCGTGGCGGGCTCTCTTCTCTGCCTCCTGGTCATCGGCTGGCTGCTCGCAAGTGCCGGTCCGGGACGCGCCCAGCCGGCCTGTGACGATGGCGCCAAGCTGCCCAATCCGGTCTATCTCAGCGTCGGGGACACCCAGGTCAACCTGATGAAAGAGCTCGGCGCCAAGCTGCGCCAGCACGAGGGGATCACGCTGGTTTTCCGCGCCACCGGTTCGTGCACCAACCTCGATGCGCTCTATGGCGACCTGCGCATGACCGGCAGCCTGTCGTACATCCCGGACGGCTATGACCCGATGACGACCCCCACGCCACCGACCTGCCTGGCGGCTGCGCCCGGGGTGCCCGTCGATATCGCCAACGCGATCGTGTTTCTCAGCGGCTGCCCGGCAAGCAAGCCCGTCGACGTGCTCGACACGCTGGGGCCGGTGCAGTCGTTCGTCTTTGCCGTGCCGCGCGCCAGCAGCCAGCGGGCGATCACCGCCGAAGAGGCCTACTTCGTCTTCGGCTTTGGCAGCACCGGACAGGTCGTGCCCTGGCTCGATCCGCGTCAGCTCTACATTCGGCCGACGACCAAGGGGACGATCCTCAGCATCGCCGCCTCGATCGCTGTGCCGGCCGGGCGCTGGCAGGGGACGCCTTTCAACCTGTCGCAGGATCTGGCCAGTCAGCTGGCTGCCGCCCCCGATCCTGAGCGGGCCCTCGGCATCCTCGGGTCCGAGGTCTACGACAGCCTACGCTCGACGCTCAAGGCCCTCGCTTTTCGCGCCTACGGTCAGCGCCGCGCCTACTTCCCCGACAGCACCGAGAGCGCCTTCGACAAGGCCAACGTCCGCGACGGGCACTATCACCTGTGGTCGTACACCCACTGGCTACAGCGCCTTGACCCTGGCGGTCAGCCGAAAAAGCCGCTCGCCGCCCGCGTCATCGATCTTCTGGTCGGCAAGACCGTCTCGCCCCCGCCCGCTTTCGAGCCGCTTGCCAGCACCAGCCGCGTCGGCCTGGTGCCGCGGTGTGCCATGCGCGTCGAGCGCAGTCAGGAGGGCGGCGACTTTTCGCTGTACGCCCCCGACCAGCCCTGCGGCTGCTTCTTTGAAGCCAGCACCACCGGCACCAGCCGCTGCGCGACGTGTAGCCCCACCCGTCCCTGCGCTGCGGGCGTCTGCCGTCACGGCTTCTGCGAGGAGCGCTAGCCCATGCCCCCGACCGATGCCCTTCATCCCCGACGGCCGTCCGCCCGATTCCGCGGTCTGCTCGCCATCAGCCTGCTTGCGCTGGTCGGCTGCCCCGATGAACCTCAACCCCCCCCCGCCGATCTCGGCAGCCCCGTCAGCGACGACATGAGCTGCTACACCCAGCCCACCACGCACCTGGAGATTCTCAACGCCTGCACCAGCGCGCAGTCGGTGAGCAAGCAGCCGGTGCTGCCCCTCCTGCGAGCCGATGGCACGCTACCGCCGCTTCCCTGAGGACTTGTGCCGAGGGCCTGGGAGGCGACCCGGGGGACTGCTTAGGCGCCTAGCGGGGGCGTGCCTGCTCGTCGCGGGATCCGCCTTCCCCGTCGGGGCAGCCGAGCCGGTCGGGCTGGAGCCGTCGCGGCTGTCCCTTTCGCTGTCGGGCTTTGTGCAGGCCGACGTCTACGCGTATCGCCAGGACTCGCAGGATCAGCTCGATAACGGCAGCGGCCAGCCGCTCAACGAGACGCGCTTTCTGATCCGCCGCGCCCGCCTGCGCGCCCAGGCCGAGGCCAGAGCCCTGCCCACGCTGCCGCTGGGCGTGGTCTTGGAGCTGGACGGCTCGACGGTGAGCGGGGCGCAGGCGCGGCTCTTAGGGGCTGAGGTGTGGGCCGCCTGGGCCGGGCCGACCGAGCCGCGTCCGTGGCTTTCGGCCGGCCTGGGCCTGTTTAAGATCCCGTTTGGTCGCGAGGTGCAGGAGTACGATCCCGACCGCGTCTTCCTAGAGCGCAGCCGCGTCGTGCAGGCCCTGTTCCCCGGCGAGTACGACCTGGGGCTGCGACTGCACGGCGCGTTCCGCTTTCTTCGCTACGCCGTCGCGCTGATGAACGGGGCGCCGGCCGGCGATGTCCAGTTCGCGCTGCGCGATCCCAACCGCAGCAAGGATCTGCTGGGGCGGGTCGGCATCGATGCCGCGCCGTGGGGCTGGCTGGCGCTGCGCGTCGGGGTCTCGGGGCTGTGGGGGACGGGCTTTAGTCCGGGCTCGCCGGCCACCAAAGACAGCCTGAGCTGGCGCGATGACAACGACGATGGTCAGGTCCAGCTTAGCGAGCTTCTGCCGCTGCGCGGTCGGGCGGCGGTGCCCTCGCAGGATTTCAGTCGCGATGCGCTGGCCGCCGATGCTCAGCTGGTGCTGCGCTTGCCCGTCGTCGGGGCGCTGACGCTGGCGGCCGAGATCCTGTGGGCAAGAAACCTCGATCGCGGCCTCAGTCCAGCCGATCCGGTGGCCGCCGGGCGCGACCTGCGCGAGCTTGGCTACTACCTGTCCATCGTCGGTGAGCTGAGCCGCTATGGCCTGTGGGGGCTGCGCTACGACCACTACGATCCCGATGCCGATAGCCAGCAGCAGTCGGGGCTTGCGCGCGTGCCGGTCTCGCTGGCGTTTTCGACGCTGACCGCGACTGCCGGGGTGACGTATCCCGGGCTCGCGCGGCTCAGCATCGAGTACCAGCACAACCAAAATGGCCTCGGCCGCGGGCCGGGCGGCCTGCCCACCACGCTGGGTCGCGATGCGCTGCTGCTCCGCGCCCAGGGAGGCTTCTGATGCTCCGTCCAGCCTACAGGCCCCCCGTCGGGACTCTGCTCGTCATGGCGGCCGCGACCCTGCTTTCGTGCGAGTCGGCTTCCACCGAGGTCAGCAGCACGATGCGGCTGCGCGTCGATGGAGCGCAGCTTGTGCCGGGGCTGCCAAGCGGCCCGCAGGTTGCCACGCCGCGGGTGCTGGGGGTCAGCCTGCTTTCGATCCGCGTCGAGCCGGGTCAGCGCGACAAACCGATAAGTGGAACTCTGGAGGCAACCGCGCGGGCTACGACGATCTACCTGGATGGTGATCGCGCCCACTACATCCTCCCCGCGGGACCCGCCGATCTCGCCGCGCCCGGCCTGCCGAGCTTTGCGGCCCGTCTGTCGTTCGCCGCCTGGTTGCCCCTTGGGCCGCAAGCCCTGTGGGTGCACGCCGTCGACCAAGCCGGTCAGCTGGGCCCAGGCCAGCGGCAGGATCTGCAGGTCGTTGCGGATCTGAGTCAGCCGGGGACGGAGCCGGCCCTTGCCATCACGCTGTCGTGGAGCCGGCCTGCTGATCTCGATCTGCATGTCGTCGAACCCGACGGGAAGGTGGTGTGGTCGCGGCGCAAGGGCGGGGCGATGGCTGGCGCGAGCCGCGGCGTGCTCGACTGGGACAGCAACGCGGGTTGCGTGCCCGACGGCTGGAATCGCGAGGCGGTGTCCTACGCGCTGCCGCCACCGCCCGGGGTGTATCGCGTCCTGGTCGATACGCCGTCGCTGTGCGGCCAGAGCACGGCCTACTATTCCGTTCGCGTGACGGCCCGCGGCGCAGTGGTTCCACTCGCCGAAGCCCTCGGCCAGAGCCTGCCCAGCGACACCCGTGGTGAGCACGGCGCAGAGGCAGGCACCCTTGCCCTTGAGCTTCGCCTGCCATGAGGCGGGCCCGCCACGGCAGCCTGGTCGGCCTTGTCGCCCTCGGCTGGCTGCCCTGGCCACCGACGGTGGGTCGCGTCGCGGCTGAGCCGTCGCCGGACTTCGCGACGGTGGTCCGCAGCCCGGGAGAGGGGGCCCGTGCCCGCCCCGCCGAGTCGATGCTTTCCGTCGAAGAAGCCCGCCAGCTAGCCGGGGGCCTGGGCGATCCGCTGCGTGCCATCGAGAGCCTGCCCGGCGTCGGGCGCGCGTCGCTGGGCGCGGGCAGCCTGCTCCTGTGGGGGGCGGCGCCCGGCGACAGCCGCGTCATCTATCTGGGGATGGAGCTGCCGTCGCTGTATCACGCCTCAGGCCTGCGCGGCGCGCTGCCAGCGGCGCTGCTGTCGAGCGTGCGCTTGGTCCCGGCCGGCTTTGGGGCCGAGTATGGCCGGGCGCTGGGCGGCCTGGTGCTGCTCGGGCCGCGCGCGCTTCCCGACGGCTGGCACGGCGAGCTTGCCGCCGATCTACTGGATGTCAGCGCGATGCTCAGCGGCGCT